>QMVA01000041.1 GCA_003660865.1 Candidatus Nanohalarchaeota archaeon
CAGACCAGTCAATTTCTTCTGGGTCTATGTCTAATATCTCCATTTTAGTATCCATAGAGTTAGTAGGAATCTAACGAGTATAGATGTTTTTCGCTACTACACCACACTATTTAAACCAAGTACGATTTGTGTGTCATCTGAACAGGTAAACCTATGTTTTTGTCTAGACAAGTTGTATACTCCAAACTACTAAGATTCCCCTTATATGTGCTTTTTGGAAGCAGTATTATCTGTTCTATGTGTGTCACATGCATAGGGCGCAGTATAATTGCTTTATATGTGCTTTTTGGAAGCAGTATTATCTGTTCTATGTGTGTCACATGCATAGGGCGCAGTATAATTGCTTTATATGTACTTTTTGGAAGCAGTAGTCTTAGTTCTTTGTCTAATTTTGAAGTGTCATAAGTCACAAGAATTTTTTCACATGTTCTATCCATAATTTTTTCATTTCCAGCATATTTAGGTGAAATAAGCCCCTCTTTAGCCCATGTTTCATCTAATGTGGCATTCATCAACTTCTCGAGAAGTAGGGCATTTGACTTTGCACACATCCAATTTTCAAAAGATTGCTTTGTACAAAATGTTGTGTCACCTTCAATGTTGTAAGCTACTGACTTAGATGTTCCTATCCCTTCGCTGATTTTCGATTTACCTGCTTTTTTAGATACAGATATATAATTTGTAAAAATTGATGTTTTGTTGGCATTACTGCTTATAATGTATTGTGCCGTATACGTTGCACTAAAAGATTCCAATCCAGCAATTTTCTTGTTTGCCCTTTCAAGCATATCTTCAGGAGATGACTAAAGAATAAAATACCGGAAAATCCAAGCAATTGAGATTATTGCAACAATCAGGATAATTAAGCCAATTTTAATTTTCTTTTCCGTGTCCATATCACTCCACTAACTAATCTCAACACTATAACTCAAAGATTCATCCGCATTCTCAACATCATACATAGAATAAACCCGAGCAGGCGCAGCAAATACAATTCCCTCGTTGACCGCCTTCAAGTCATAGCTGAACGTCTCACTACCAAGCGCCCCGATATAGAAATAAACATTATTCTCCGAAACCTCATACTCAACAAGATTCTCACTACCACTAACTATCTTCTCAAGCGACGCATCATCAACCACAAATCCCGGTGGCACAACATCCTCCACAACAATATAATAAACACTATCACCGGAATTAGACACACTGATCGTAACAGGCAGTGCATCACCAACCATTACCTTAGTACGCGAAAGCTTCTTCGTAATCCCAAGCGTCTTCTCATTGATATCCTCCTGCACCCGAACCTGCTCCACATTCAAAGTATAATACGCAGTGCCCTCACCCTCTTTGCTAAACCTCAAAACATTCTTTCCCACCTTATAATCAAGCCCTACTTCATAAACTATAGCCCTGTCATCCTCACTGACATCATAACTACCTATATGCGCCTCGTTAAGATAAACACGAATCTTTCCGTCAACAGACTCATCCGAAAGGCGCGCATACTCTGTAATCACCTTAAGCACAGCAGCTGTATCACTGGTCTGTCCCCAGCCATACCCGCCTCGTTTGGACACAAGCCACTCAACAGCACCCTGTACACTATCATGATACCGCACATTCTCTGAATTAACCAGTGCAAGAGATGCAGTAGCAGTAGTCGTCACAGTCCCCCCAAGACTATAAGAATAATACCTCGTACTCTTATCATCACTCCAGTACACTTTATCTCCGTCAACCCTCTTCATACCATCAAGCTTCGAAAGCACACCGGCAAGCGTAGAATCATCACCGGCCTTCTCAAGACACAAAGCATAAAGCGCAACAACATAAGGGCTCTTCATCTCCCCGCTCTTGTACTTCCCGTACAGGTAATTCATCGCTTTCTTGACAACAGAAGAATCAGCATCCATCCCGGAATTAAGCAAAGCATGCGCACAGGTTGCAGTCATAGTCATATCCTCCCGCGAAAGATGCCCGGCCCCTCTAAACGATCCATCCTGCCTCTGCACAGATGACAGATACTTCTGCGCCCCGTTGATATAAGCATCATCAATAAAAAACCCAGCATTTCTTGCCTCAGCAAGTCCGTACAGCACATACGCGCTCATAAACACCTTAGTCTTATCATTCTGGTACCATCCCCAGCCCCCGTCACGATGATGAAACCCGTAAATCTTCTGCAACCCCGATATAATCATCTTATCCAGTTTACTCTCAAACTCTGGCGTCAACTGCCCGGACCGGGAGAGATACTGCTTCACAATAACATCAGGGTAAAGCCCGCTCATCACCTGCTCAGCACATCCATGTGGATATCGCGCAAGTTCCTCCACACTGTCAAGCGAAACCGCCTCCAAAGATGGCTGAATCACAAGACGCGCATTGGTGAATTCAGGTATAGCCCCGCGAAATATCTCAAACTCAACCGTATTGTCCACATCAACAATCCCGGAATAAATATCACTCTTTATCTCCTCCTTCGGCTTGACCAGCACAGGCTTTGTCAGCCCGTCAGAAACACCATCACTAACAGAATAAGCAAGAAAACTCATATTAGCATAACCATAGCCCGTGAACTTAACCCTCCATCGGGCGCTCTTTGAGCCATGCGCAGCCACAACAACAGTCTTACTGGGCTCACCGGACACAATCTTGAACTTAGACGATGACATACCACACCTTTCAGTAGATGAACTCACACACACCCTGCTCTCAATCGCCTCATCCAGATTATTAAACACAACCATACTCACAGTAACCTCATCCCCGACAGTCACCTCCGATGGCGGCGCTGCCTTCACAAAATAATCCATCTTTGAAATAAGACTGTCCTTAGCACTCCCAACCTCCGCATTCCTAGTCGCCGCAAGCGCCTCAACTCTCCACGCCGTAATCGTATCAGGCAACATCACAGGCACCCGGACCTTGCCTGATCCGTCAGCACGAAGCGACGGCATCCACAAAGCAGTATCAGGAAAACTTGTCCTGATTTTAATATCTGGTGGAACAACACCTTTGCCTCTCCACGATAATTCCTCTGCCATCCCCTTTTCATGATAGCCTCCCCAACCCACAGAAGGCGCATTAATAGAGCGTATCATCTCTGCATCATCATAAGCCATATCTGCACTCATCCTGGACATTGAACCAGTAAATACTGAAAAAATACTAACAACAAAAACAATAAGCATCACAAACACCACAATAGACGATACAAGAATCACACTTCTCGACCTGCTGTCGCACTTTATTCCCTCCCCTATGAACGAGATAAGCAGCAATATGATGCCAAGCACCAAAAACAGCAAAATCTCCTCTTCCGGCTTATACACTTTAAGAACCGCGAGAAGCAAAGGCAAAGCAGATACCAGCCCCCCAACTAACCCAATAGTCGCAAGCCACATACTGCCACGATTCTTCCTGAAAGCATCATAAGTCCTCTCAACCACAGAAACCAGTATCATAATACTACCCATACCAAACAAGAAGAAAAGAGTATCTTCATCATCGACAATACGCATCATGGTGAGCAAAAAGGTCCCTATAATCACAATCACGCCGCCGACACCAAGAGCCAAAAACCTCTTATCAGCTCCATGATAACCGCTCACAGTCCTACTCTTCTTAATATACCTGCCGCCATATTTTATCCACTCCCCAATAAACGAGATAAGTAGCAATATAATGCCAAGCACCAAAAACAGCAAAATATCATCATCCAGATCATACAGTTCAAGAACTACAAGAAGCAAAGGTAAAGCAGACATCAGCCCCCCCATCAATCCGGTAACTGCAAGCCATTTGCTACCCTGTCCCTTTATGAAAGCACCATAAATCATCTCAACTACAGAAATTAATATCGCAACACTACCCACACCAAACAAGAAGAATCCGGGCGATTCATCAACAATACGCATTATGGCAAGCAAAAAAGTCCCTATAATCACAAACACACCGCCGACACCAAGAGCAAGGAATCTCCTATCCGCTCCATGATAACCACTCACAGCCTTATCCTCCTTAATATACTTAACAGACAAAGCATACCCTGAAACAAGAACCAGCACAAGCATTCCAAGACTAAAAAACAGTCCACCGTCACCGGAAGTCCTCGGATTTCTGGTCGTAACTTTATTCAGCGCACCTGCCTCCTCGAAAGAATACAGCGCCTCAAACGGCTCAAACTCATAATCCTTAAGAAGCATAATAGACTCATCAACAACCCCAAGCGTAACCTGTGCATTCGCCTTTCCTGTATCAACAGTAAGATCCACAATATCCCCCGGCTTATAATCACGGCGCAAAAAATCAAGTTTCACATCAACTTTCTTATCAGCACACGCACTCACCTGCACCGGCTCTGACTCAGCAAATCCGTTATTATACACAAATCCCTGTACTGTCGCAAAAGGAGCAATATCCTCGTATCCAAGCACAATCTCCCCTCTGGCATTATCATCAAGATTCAATGTTGTAAGAGTATTTCCAAACGGGTTACTCACAGTAATCACAACCGGCTTATTTGCATAATGGCTCCTTGCATACACACTGGCAACCACTCTTTCACCACGCTTGTACTCTATCTTATCAGGCTCAACAACAATATCTCTCTTATACTTCTCAGGCACAGCAAAAGAACCGCAACCACTCCTACAATTCCAGTAATTATCCGGCCTGAAATTAATTTGCGTTGCAGCAGACGCAGAATACATACCACTTGTTCCCGTAACCTGCACAGTAAGATAATCCGCGTCCTGTGGATAATTAAACACATAATTGTACTCGCTACTGAATCGCTTATCCTCAGAAAACACCACAGAAGACCGTCCATTATAATACTTTGTCACAGTAATCTTCGAATCAACATCAGATGCAGATAATCCATCTGGCTTTCGCGCAGCAATCTTCACATTCACAAGATCCCCTGTACCATAAGTATTCACATCAGGCAAAACCTCAAGTAAAAGGCCGCTATCAACAACCAGCACACTTTTTTTCTCAATCCGCTCCTCTCCGCTTGCTGCATCCGTAATCTTTCCCTCTATAACAAGATAATCCCTCGGGCTTTGATAGCGCAGCCGATTCGTATCAAACGTATATTTATACCTTCCATCATGCACCTTCACAGTCTCACTGACTTTCCGCGAAGTTTGGCTCATAGAATAAACACTGATCTGTAGATAGCCTTCAGCCACAGGCTCACCGAAAAGATAGCTTGCAAGAAAATCCACATCTAGACTCTCCCCTCTGACAACCCATGACCTCGTACTGATATCAAGATTAACAGTCGGCTTCTCATACTTCTCTACGAAAACATTATAACTCTCAGTCATATTTCCTGCCTGCACCTCAAAAGAATATGTCCCTTCATCCAGAGTAACAGAAAGCGGGAAATCAATTGTAAACTGCCCATAATCATCAGTCTTCATCTCTTTTTTATATATCACAAGCTCCTCTTCATTCTTAACAGAGATATTGAGCGCTTCAAAAGAAAACGGCGCGAAAGAATCAGAAGATATCTTCCACACATAACCTGCAAAATACACCGTGTGTCCTGGTTTGTATATCTTCCTGTCAGAATACAGATACATTCTCAAAGGTGAGGAGCGCACCTCAACTTGAGTATTTGTTACTCTCTTCCTGCCGTGATTCTTTGCATTTATCCGGATATTATACATTCCCGCCCTAAGTTCAGGCACAACACCATCAAACACAACAAGGCCGTTAACATTCGAAACACCAGCCATCTGGCCAACAACCTCACCCCTGCGATCCCGGAATTCAAGCACAACGGAGCTTTTAGGCATAAACCTGCCCTTGTCATCAACAACAAGCAAAAACCCGTCAAAATCCGAGCCAGTATATTGGACACTACCAACCCTGCCATGTACATTAAGCACCTCACTCAGGGTCCAGTAATTGACAATCGGCTCATAAAAAAGACCAAACCCAAAAAGAACTATTGCAGCAAGAGAACCTGCCCGGACTATTGTCATCTTGCTATGCGACAATTCCTTGCTCCCGAAAAGACACATCCTCAGGACCAGAATCACCCCAAAAAGCACAACTAAAGTCACTACAAGCCCTATCAGCCAGAAGATTGAAAAACCACCCATATATACATTCACCAGATAAGTTTCTTAATCTTCTTTCTCTTTCGGATAATCACTAAAAGAAGAACAATACCAATCAGAGTATATATAACATACATCCCTTTTTCCTCAAAACCGTATATCGTAATCCTCACAGCCTCCTCAGGCATGATGATAGATTCCCCACCACCAGTGACCTGAAGATACTTCTTCATCTCAGGTATCTGGACAGTCACAGGAGTGCCATGCATACTCAACTGTACTCTCTGTACCGGTGCATCCATAGACATCTGCTCAACCTGCACAGCCATTGCCTTCTGCGCACTACCTATAGCATCAAAATTAATCATCTTATCATAATACACGCGCCTTGGCGTATATGTAACCACCTGCGCATCCATTTCAGGAACAACATCTGATTTCCAGTAGATAAACGATTCCGACAGCCCAATCTTAACATTCATATTCGTTATCGGCGCCTTATGCATCGGTAAAACAAGAGTATACTGTGAATAAATATCATCAGAGAACACATCACTGGTCACAACATACAAAAGAGTTACCCGTATAGCTTGATAGTTGTTCCCACGTTTTGAAGAAACCGGCAGCGGAACCTGCACAACACTATCTTCACCATACGCCTTCTCCGGCTCTGAATTAACAATAGCCCCCCAGAACACAGAATTATCCGGAAGATCAATCTCAAGATATTTACCAGTCTCAGTATTCACAACCTGATAATTCGCCTTCACAATCGCAAACCCCCTCTTGGTTGGGAAAACATCAAAATTAACACTATTGATATTAGTCGCAAGATGCTCCTTCTCTTTCAATTTCTCTTTATCAAAACTCAAAGAGCCACCGGATTTTCCAGTATAGAGACTATCAAGATTATATGCTGATGGCACATACCCTGATATCCTGCTCAAAAAATCAGCCTCATACTTGTTAATTCTCGTAAAAGTTGACTCAACATTATCGATCTTATAGCTCTCAGATGAATAAAGAGCAACATTATAATCCATAATTCCTGCATTCTTGAACACAGGCATTGAAGCAAAAGCATCCTGAGACATAACAAACTCCATGTTAGAGATCCTAAACGAGTTTGCAGGAGTATTCACATCAATAACAAGCGGGCTGGAAGACACAACCTCAAACCCCTCATCATCAAACGAACTGAATTCAAGACCCTGAGGCACACTAATTTCCAGGTGATTCATAAGCTCATCTGCACTCACATCACAGAAGAGTTTCACCTTATTCAAAGAACCTGCAAGCACAAGCGCATCACAAGCAGCATCAACCTTGGCATCATTATTCACAGTCCCGAAAGACACACTCATCGTCTTTGCATACTTATCCATAAACCGCCACTCAACACTATTCTCTACCTTGCGCATAGGAACAGGGCTCACAGCACTCATGAAAACATCATCAAACCTGAAATTGACCTTCACAAACACTTGGTCTACACCGGAAGGAACAGATGAGCTAAAAGAACTCAATACACCTACACCTTCGCCGCGCACCTGTATCATATAATTTTTATCCTTCAAAACAGTATGCTTCAGTACATTTCCTTCAATATAATTGCTCTCGCCAATAGTTTTCCATGTCTTCCCGGAATCAGAAGATATCTTCACACTCTTCACAACAAAATTCGAGCCCAACTCAACATATGCAGTACCGTCATTCATGCCAAGTATCTCAATAGTCTCAAACACTTCATAACTCCCGTCTGAATAAACATTCACTTCTCGGTTATACGTTTTATAATGAAAATAGCTGTCACAAAAGGCTGCCTGCACAAAAAGACTAATCACAAACAAAACCAAAAGCACGCCAACAATTCTTCGAGCCATAAAAACCACCTATCTAACAATACTAGCTTTCTGCGCAGTATTCGTCATCATTTCTTCCATGATGAAACCTGAATGACCCGTAGCATCGGATATATTGAAAAATATATCCACAAACTGCGTCATCACAAAAAGTATAATTACCGCAGATATCAGCATAGCAACAATCGCAGTCCCTTCCTCAGCAGAGCCAAGAATCCTGTAAGTCTTTGCAAGATATATAAGCCCTGCAATTATCGCAATAAAAAGCGAGAACGAATGGATGACAGCAGGAGAATGACCAGTATATGTATAGAGGACATTCAAAGGTAAAATTGCAATAGCCACAATCATAGTAATAGCAAACGTGATTGAAAGCGACGCCACAAGATCCCCCGGGCTCATCTTGAGCCCAAACACCTTAATAACAATATATAGTGTAATATACGGCACAAGTCCCGTCAAAAAAAGAGTTGCCGGAAACTTGATCAAATACCACGCCGCAGTCGACGCATCACCTGCAAGGAATCCGTAAACAAACCCGTATATCGCGGAAAAAAATATCATCGCCCCGAAAAACATCTTCGCGCCATCCGGATTCTTCTTAAGGCCTTTAATAGTCTCATCAGGAGACTCAAATAAACCAAGAACCGCTTTCACAAAACCCATATCGTATCACCATCTCATTTATTTTATTTCCATTCAATTCACTTTCATTCAATATGCTATCAGAGCGCACAAAAAGCGCATACTCTGTCATTCAGCATAACTCTACTTACTTACTATGACATTAACCCCTATATAAAGTTTTAATAGCCTTCGAAATACAAAGGCATCCACCGAAACAAAAAGAAGTTCATCACCATAAAAGAGTGCGCTTTACCTCCCCAAAAACAGGGTATTAAGCAGACAAAAATACGCTTTAGCACCGAAACAGCGCAGAAAGCATAAAAAAGTCTGCTTAATAGTGGTTAAGTTCAATCGCTGACCACCGACGCATATAGATTAAGCAAAACAGGATAGAACTTTTATATACTCCTATAGAGAGTATAAAACTAATGAGGCTGTCCCACAATTTGTAACTTCTTAACAGTAGATTGTTTCTGTATGGCGAGTTTTCAGTTGCAATATTATTTTTCTAAAATACACTTTAAAGTGCCTACTAATTATCAAGTATACTGA
>QMVA01000042.1 GCA_003660865.1 Candidatus Nanohalarchaeota archaeon
ATACTTTCTTGTGTCTAAATACACATTGCCTGTGTTTCCACCGGCAAGGGCATAGATATATTTTATCTTCTTGTTAACGGGGAGAGTTACCTGATTGTCAAAGTTCAAGTCTAATTTCGTCCTATAAGTCTCATCTTTCTTTGAGACAGCGGAACCTGTATCAAACAAAACCTTATTATGGATATGTTCCCGTGGATAGCAACTTGTTTTTGTATAATCCGCGTGTTCTAAAAAACCAAGAGTTTCTTTGTTAAGAGTATAGTGGCAATCGTCCTGTTTTATCCATGTGTCTTTAGATGATATACAGGCGCCGTCTTTGCAGCCGTTTGGGCAAGTATATTCACTCACAGAAGTCACGCCATCGATACAATAGTATTCATCCAATATCGGTCCATTGTCTACTTTTACTCCATCATCTCCTCTATTACTCTTACAGGAATCAACATCCGTTTTGCCATATTTTGTATTCTTTACTGTTCCTTTCACATGATAATTTTTACCTCCATCAGAATCTGTGCAAGACGCATCCATTGCCTTGCAGTCTTCAGGACAGTTATAGTCTGTCTCTACATCAGAATCACAGGCACCATTACCGCATCTTGCTGTGCATATACCTGAACTTCCGGTAACGCTTCGTGACCTGGGCTTGATCAGTTTCAAACTGCCGCAACATTGAAATCTGTTTGAAATTGCAGGCATTGATTCACCTTCCTCTATGCATCTAAAATTTGTGCAATCCTTTGGGCACGATGCAATGCTTTCACCTGATGCGCAAACACCATCACTACACACACTTGGAAAATCCTGCTTATACCTGTAATAGACCCGAAGATAAAAGCACCTTGAGGCTTCCACCTTTATCTTCGATGACTGCGGCACATAGTATAGATTATCCCTGTAGCCCCTATAACCCTTAGGGGAATATTGCTTTGTCATCGTCCATCCACCAATTGAGTCATCATATTCATATATCTTAAAATTAGGGGAGTAACAGACACAACCACTGCAGCTGTCACCTGTAATTAGAAACCTCAACTTCGTTTCAGGCACAACTTCATATTCTTTATACTTGGAACATCCATTCCAAAGAAACCATGTAGCTGCACCCTCGCCTTGTGTAGGTGACTTTACACCCCGATTGTTCTTACAATATTCAACATCAGACCCTGAGGGATATACCTGCATGCAATCCTGTGGGCAAATCCCTTCTTCTTTATCTTCGCAAGTACCATCTCCGCAAATACCAGTATCTTCTTCTTTAGAATTGCACTGTCCAGTATCTTTGTTGCAGCCATTGTCGCAATAGACAACATTAACCCAACCCTTACTTTCATCGTAACATTTCTGTGACCAGCCCGTGTATTTTCCGGAAGAGTCTTTCTCGCAGTTGTATCTGCCAATGATGCACTTTTCAGCAGTATGATCATTATCAAAAGCAGGGCAACAACACCAACTACAATCGCAATTATAACATTCACTTACTGCGCCATCCCACTTCCGCGACCGTGAAGCCTTTATAGAACATTCATAATCGTGTAGTTCATAACCACAATTATCAATAGACCATGCCCCTGTATTCCCACAACCATGGGTACGGGGAAGCCAGTCACAACCGGCAGCTTCACATTCAGATTCTGTATTCAGTGCAGTCCCGGGCAAGTCACAGGGATCAACTACTTCAGGAGAATCACTGACCCCAGTGAACCCGCCATTGAGCACTCCTGCAGACCTGAACCTCAAACCTCCAGGCACACCATATGTTATCACAACAGGAATACTATAACATGTGCTTTCACTACCTGGATTTCGAACACAGCTACTTACAGTCATTGTTCGTGACTGTCCGGTACTTAAAAAACCATCACGATCAGAAACACGCACAGAAACCCCATCGTTGCACTGTATGGTTTCAACAATAACATCCTTGCCAACAGTATTTACAAGAGTAATTTGCAAATCACCACTCAATGAATGAACAGAGTAATCATTTCCATCTACAGTGACAGCGCCAGTCATTGGAAATCCAGTAGCGCCTTCAGCACAGACTCTTCGGCATATTCCATCTTCACAGCCATTGGAACAAGTATGGATGGTTGACTCAACGTCATTGCCTTGACAATAGGCTTCCTTTAACTGCTTCTTATCTACACAATAGTCGCTGACACTTCTACATCCACCAGAATTACCAGATTGAGTGCACACTAAACATTCCCCTTTTACATAATAATTCCTGCCCCCATCAGAATCCGTGCATTTCTTATTCTTATCGATTACTGTGGGTGGCTTATTTTCCAGAAAATGGTCGCAGGCATTTTTGGATTGCTCCACATCCCATCCTGCAATGATTAATGCATCTTTTCCACTTACATAAGCGTCTTTTACAATATGCGCAATATAGTCGCTCTGGTAGTTTTCCATCCATTCAGCAACTGTAAGTGTTTTTCCTGCACTGGCAAGATCACCGACAAGCCTGTTTGATGCAGGACCGCTCAGAAGTATGAGATTCTTAGTTTCTTTATCTGCGGCGGTTACATCAGAATCCTGTTTTATAATATGATTTGGCCATTTTGCTTTGAGTTCGCCAAGGCAGTAAGTATAATCCAGTGGTGGAGTATGAGCACCATAAACAATAATAGTATTAGATGAGAATTGACTATATTCGCCTGCTGCTCCATTTGCTCCTGAAAAAGAGATCGTCAATTTAGGGTGTTCATCATTACTCATACCTACAACTATTAGCTGTTCTGACTCGGGATCTGTATATTCAAGAGTAATAAATCCCCCGACTGATTTAATATAGGTCACTCCATTAACTTCAATAACTGATTTATTGTCATTGCTCCATGATGTATATTTTATATAATATTCGCGACCTACCGCAGACACATATTTACAGGAATCATATACTTCAAGAGTATGCGGACTGGCACACATTGCCTGTGTGTCCGGGTAACCATCACCTCCAATTACAAAACCCATTATATTCTGAAGTTCCTCGAAAAAACCAGAAGCACTGACCACAGTACCTAAACATAAAAACAACACTAAACAAACCACAAAAGAACCAAATATCTTTCTCATAAGATTACCTCCCCAAATAAACAATAAGCTATAAGAAACATATGGCGCTACCTATATATAAAATTAACATCCATGCCGCGCAAATAGCACCCTCAAACACTCTTGCTCAAATAGGGTCCGTCGCGGACATATCCAAGTTTCCTGTAATATTCTCTTGTTCCGATGGCGGAAATGACGATAATTTTATGGGCGCCACTTTTCTTCGCAATTCTCTCTGCCTCTTTCATCAGCTGCTTCCCAATACCTTTGTGCTGGAAAGAATCCTTGTTTCGATTTTTGAGTTCAAGTGATGTGCCGAAAACTTTTAGTTCACGGATCAGTGCTGTATTTTTTTGTATCTCTTTTCTTGCAGAATTTAAAGACGGCATTCTCAATCTCAAAAAACCAACAATACAGTTCTGCCTGCGATCCTCAACAGTAATGAAATACTCTGTGCCCTCAGATGCATAATATTCGTCGACATAAATATCTGTATTCCCCGGTACAATTCCTTTTTTATAATACATATGTCCTGCTTCATGGCAGCGTATGCATTTGCATTCTGTATTGTTCTTTTTCATGAGGTTTTCTGCCATCTCTCGTAGGTTGCCTGCTGTCGGTCCTGCTACAATCTTCTCCATCGAGATGTCGCGCATGCAGCGCATGATTCTTGCGTAGCGTGGAACTTTCTCCATGAGCTTTGCGACAAGCACAGTTGCAGATTCGTTTGTGAGTGCGCGATATTTTCCTTCCTTATACATCTCATAAATCCCTGTCCCTTTAATCACAAGCACTGGATAAATCTTAAGCATGTCCGGCTTAAAATCCGGGTTTTCGAAAAGTTCGCAAAACATCCCGACATCTTCATTCTCGTTCTGGAAAAGCCCGGGCATCATATGATATACAATCTTAAATCCTGAATCTTTAAGCATCTGTGTCGCATCCACTACATCTTTTACTGTATGTCCCCTGTTGACTTTTTTGTATATCCTGTCTGAAAGTGTCTGGACTCCGAGCTCGACCCTTGTGGCGCC
The DNA here is from genome assembly GCA_003660865.1 of Candidatus Nanohalarchaeota archaeon. Taxonomy (GTDB): domain Archaea; phylum EX4484-52; class EX4484-52; order EX4484-52; family B79-G9; genus B79-G9. Next base: position 4,095 of record QMVA01000042.1, read on the forward strand.
AAGTAAGAGCATTGCATCAATATGTTCCTGTTTGCAGAAGTCCGGTCTTGTTTCAATTGTCAGGCCGACACAGCGCGACTTTGCGGTTTCGTTGAGTTTTTGCGCATTCTTAAGGGTTCGTACATCTTTTTGGTTAAGTGCATCGAAGCATCTTTTTACAAACCATATCTGGTACCTTTTGCCACATGAGGGAAATGTGCCTCCCATGATTATCAGCTCAATTTTGTCAACAGAATGGCCTATTGCTTTCAGTTGTTTTACGCGGTTCCTTACCTGCTTATAGGGGTCATAGTCAAACATTATCGCGCGCCTTGCAGCAGGCTCAAGTCCTGTATATGATTTTGGCGCATTCTCGCCCTGCGGGCAATAGATGCATTTTCCCGGGCATGATGTTGGCTTTGACATTACTGCTACGACTGAGACGCCTGATATGGACCTTACTGGCTTTTTCACAAGAATTGAGACTGCGTTTACTTCTTTTTTTCTTGCATGGAAAAGAATATCCGAGTTCCTGAGGATGCGCAAGAGGCCATGCTCTTTTGAAAGCCTGCGCTTTTGATAGTCCAGTTTCTGCAAACTGTCAATCTCACCGCAGGTAATGCCCTCGATAACCTGCCTGGAAATAATCTTTATCTTCTGTTTGTCAGTTAGCTTTGCTTTTTCTGCGCTCACATATCCCACCAAAGAATAGGTTTGCAGGATAGATATTTAAAATTATAACCAAGATAGACAATCATGAACTCATGGTCTGAATTTGCCCCTGAAGATAATATGGATTTTTTAGCGCTTGCCATTGTGATCGATGCCGCGATGTAAGATAACAGTGCGCACTTAATTCTCATCAATCATGTTTAATATTTAAATGAGTCTGTTGGTAATACTTATAGGTAAAACAAGCAAGAATGAGAATATATAGTGAAGGCATTAATAATTTGAGTCTATTGTCTTCTTATATGCTCAAAAATCTGCGATTTTTAGGATTGCGGAATTGGTACCCAATACCTAATTTCGCAACCCTTAAAATTCCAAGTGAATTTTAGGGTCGCAAAAACGCATGCGTTTTTAGCGATATAGGAAATCGGTACGATTTGCGAAATTTTGAAAATTGGTACACAATTTCCAATTTTCGAAATTCGAAATGGGTGAACATTTCGAAAATCCAGCGAATCTGTGATTCGTCCGAATAGATCAAGGCAATTTGGTTTTGAGTGATGTTTGCTCATTTGTTTCATGCCTTGACTATAGGAAAAATAGAAAAGATAATCTGTGATAAAAATGCTGACAAAACCGGTAATCAAAAAAGAATTTGCAAAGGACTGGAAAAAACACTATCAAGTAGAGCTGTTCAAACAGGAAGGTTTCATAAGAAAAACATGCCCTAACTGCAAAAAAAACTTCTGGACTCTCGACCCTGAAAGAGTCACATGCGCAGACTCAACCTGCCAGAACTACGACTTCATAAACAATACAATCACCAAAAAAAAATGGGACTACATAGGAATGTGGAAGGAATTCGAAAAATTCTTCAAAAAAGAAGGCCACACATCAATACCAAGATACCCTGTAGTGGACCGCTGGAGGCCTGACCTCTACTTTACAATCGCTTCTATCCAGGATTTCCAGAGAATTGAGAATGGGAATATGGCATTTGAATATCCTGCGAATCCACTTATTGTGCCCCAGGTGTGTCTCAGGTTCCCTGATATACCTAATGTCGGGATAACCGGCAGGCATCTTACATCTTTTGTCATGTCTGGCCAGCATGCATTTGGTTACCCGAAAGATGGCTACTTTAAGGATCGATGTATTGACCTGAACTTTAGGTTTCTTTCAGGGGTGATGGGCATTCCTCCAGAAGAGCTTGTATTTACAGAAGATGTCTGGGCAATGCCGGACTTCTCTGCATTCGGCCCGTGCATCGAAACATTCTCAAGAGGGCTTGAGCTTGTGAATTCCGTATTTATGCAATTCCAGTCGAGGGACAGAAGTACGTATGCGGATCTTCCACTAAAAGTAATAGATGTCGGCTGGGGGCATGAGCGGCTTGTGTGGTTCTCAAATGGTACTCCTGCAGCTTATGATTCACTTTTTGGCCCGGTTACAGGGAAGATGAAAGGCCTGTCAAATGTTGAGATTGATGAGAATGCTTTTGAGAAATACTCAATAATCGCAGGCAACCTCGACATGGACGAGGTAAGCGACATAGAAAAAGCAAAACTGAACGCCGCAAAATCCATAGGTCTCACAGTCCCGCAAATGATGAAAACTGTTGAACCGATGCAGGCACTTTACGCAGTTGCAGACCACTCAAGAACTCTGTTATTCGCTATCAGCGACGGTGCAATACCATCCAATGTGGGCGGTGGCTATAATCTAAGAGTGATCTTAAGGCGCGCCCTCAATTTCATAGACCGCTACAATTTCAACTTCACAATCCAAGACATCGCATCCTGGCACGCAGACTATCTAAAGCCCATGTTCCCGGAACTCAAAGAAAACATCTGCAATGTGGAAAAAATAGTTGCAATAGAAGAGGAAAAATACAAAAAAACAATGCACCGCTCAAAGAGAATCGTAGCAAACATCCTCAAAAAACAAACAAAATTCAGTGAACCCAAACTAACAGAACTCTACGAATCCCACGGCATCACCCCAGAACAGATAGAAAAAGTAGCATCAGAAATATCAACAAACATCCACATACCCGGCGACTTCTATGTGCAGGTGGCGCGCAGCCATGAGTCTACAGAGCGCAAAACGAAAAAAGTTGACATAGACATAACAGGGCTCTGGAAAACAGAGTTCCTTTATTATGAATCGTCTAATCCTGACTTTACAGCAAAAGTCCAAAAAATCATAAAAGACAAATGGATTGTCTTGGACAAAACGGCATTCTATCCAACTGGCGGCGGTCAGGACCATGACACTGGAACCATAAATGGTACAGAAGTTCTGGATGTGATTAAAATTGACAACATAATCCTTCATAAGATGAAAGACGCAGGAAAATTCAAGCCCGGGGATACTGTCCGCGGCAGTGTTGATAAGGAAAGAAGAAAGATATTGACACAGCTTCATACAGGAACCCATGTATTGGGCGGCGCACTAAGGCATGTCCTTGGGTCTCATATTTGGCAGGCAGGTGCCCACAAGTCCATACAGGGTGCGAGGCTGGATATTACACATTATGATAATCTCACTGAAGAAGAGATAAAACAAGTCGAAAAGGCAGCAAACAAGATTATCGCGGAGAACATAAATATAGATATCCAAAATCTGGAGCGGTCTGAAGCAGAAAGCAAATACGGGTTTATAATATACCAGGGCGGTGCATGCCCGGGAAAAACGATAAGGACTGTCAAAATAGGTAATCACGACGTTGAAGCATGCGGCGGCACCCATGTAAAGTCCACAAAAGAGATAGGAGCGATAAAAATCCTGAAGACCCACAAGATACAGGATGGTGTGGTCAGGGTTGAGTTTGTGGCTGGTGACCTTATCGAGAGTATTGAGACGAAAAAAAATATACTCGCAAAGCAGATTACTGCTGAACTTGGTGCCAAAAATATAAGTGAAGCGCCCCAGTGTGCTAAAGCGCTTTTCAGTGAATGGAAGGTACTCAGGAAGCTTAACAAGCAACTGTTCTATTTTGTGAAGACAGATGATGCTGAGGGGATTGAGAGGATGCGCGAAAGCTATGGTAATATAAAAAGCGCAGGACAGGAAGTTTCGCAAACATCAAATGCTGAGGAGGCTATCAGGGGAGTTGCAGAAGGCCTGAAAGTCCAGGAAGATCATATTGTAAATAGCATAAAAAGGTTCAAAAAAGAGATAGAAATATTCAGAAAGCAAATTGAAAAGAATTTGGCGTGATTGTCGGTTGGAGTTTGCCTTTCGTTATTCTTACTATTCTTTTCAGTCCAGTGAAGAGCCGATATTTGTAATAGTAGTTTCTGAAGTCATGTAGTAATTGTATGTCGCTGTCGCTTTCACCATGTAAGTACGGCGCGGCGCACTGGAAGCATCGGATTTATATGTACAGAATAATGTGCCTACACCCTTTTTGATTCTGACCTCGCCATTGCTGGGGCTGCATACTGCAGTATTGCTGTCAACAGTAACATTAACTTTTACCTTGTTTCTCACATTTGATGGAAGATTTGCTCCGCAATCGTTCAGAGTCGCAAAGCCCCCGCCAACATCAGTGACCTTGAAAACAAGCGGCATCACTCCTCCTGCCCTGATATTGCCGTCACCCTGAGCTGATAGGTGTATGGGTCCTGCTGCATTAATAGTGTCCTTTCTTGAACTGCGGATTCCTGTAGCACGCAGCTCATTTTTAGAGGTCACTTCAACCTGTGTTATTGTTTCTGTAGTATATGGATAACATAAACTGGTATAGAATTTAGTCGGGACTTCGACACCGTCAAGGACCTGGGCTGGTTTGAATACCAATTCAAACGACTGGCGCCCTCCCGGAAGGCCTAAAGATGGATCAGGCGGCGGTAGATTATCAGATGAAACCTTTGTCGTGATATAGCCATCGCTTGAAGTGATACCCGAAGGGTTGCTGTCCCCTGGTAGAAGTGTCCATGTTGCATTCCCTGCCTCTATTGTCGGACCGTACACATATACATTGACTCCTCCGATTACTATCTCTTTGCCCCCGACATTGACAACGTCAAACAGAAGAGTCACCTCTTCATCATCGTATATTTTGGGAAAATCAAATGTCAAGTCCTGCAGTACAGCACCTGCATTTTGGTTAAAGTCTATAGAAGAACCAGGACATGCAGATACAGATACTATCAATACAAATAAAATGCCAAATAGTTTATTCATTGTCACACCAGAATATATAATTATGACCTGTTTGTAAATATTGCGTACACACATATATATAATTTGGGTTTATCCGGGTATGGATATCTTTTCTGTGATGATAGGGATATCCAATAACCTCTATTTCCTGTG
>QMVA01000043.1 GCA_003660865.1 Candidatus Nanohalarchaeota archaeon
TGAATCATAAAAATCACAAAGTGATTTTTAATGATATGGTGAAGACATTTGTCCATTTTGAAGACGTTAGTCTTCGAAAGCTTGGCATGTAAGTGCCATGAAATAGTTATGTCTTCAACTATATATGTAGATAAAAAATACAGTAAAAATTATCTGCAAAAGAAAAAGATTGACACCGGGATATTGCAAATAAATAAAGAACTAAGAAGTCTTAAAAAAAGGGCAACCACATTAGAACAAAGAAGATCAAAATTACAGGATAATCTTGATGAACAGAAAAAAACATGAACATCACACCTTACTCATAGCATTTCAACCCCCATCAATCCACGACACCGCATCATTCCGAAATCACAACCATACGAGACGACTGGTGAAAAAAATGACAAAAAAAGCAAAAGCCCACGTATACAGACGCGACCACATAAACACAGACGAGATAATCCCTGCAAGATGCCTGAACACAGACAACGAAAAAGAACTAGCAGAACACGCCCTGGAAGACCTCGACCCCGGATTCACAACCAAAGTCAAGACAGGCGACATAATAATCGCAAAAAAAGACTTCGGCTGCGGTTCATCAAGAGAACACGCAATCTGGGCACTAAGAGGCGCAGGCATAAAAGCCGTCATAGCAGAAACATTCGCAAGAATATACTACCGAAACTCAATCAACAACGGCCTATTGGCAATAGAATGCAAAAGCGCAGCAGACCACATAAACACAGGCGACAACATAGAGATAAACCTGAAAACCGGCAAAATAACAAACACAACAACAGGAAAAACCCTAAAATTCACCCCATATCCGAAGTTCGCCCTAGACATAATCGCATCAAAAGGCCTCCTAAACTACATAAAACAACAAAAAGACAACAAAATGCAACAAAACAAATGACAAAACAAAATCAGAAAACAAACCCAAATTCAGGTAACATAGCCAAAAATTGGGTGGGTGGGAGTTCGAGGACGGACACCACCAAACACAAAATGGGAATCCATCAACAATACATAAAAAAAACAAAGCGAAAAAGGAACTGAAAAAAATGACAACCCACAAGATAGCAGTAATAGAAGGAGACGGCATAGGCCCTGAAATAATCCGCGAAGGCATAAAAGTAATAGACAAAGTCTCAGAACTCCACAACTTCGAAATCAAATGGACAAAATACCCTCATGGCGCAGACCACTACCTAAAAACAAAAGAACTCATAAGCGAAGACACCCTAAACAACATAAAATCAACCGCAGACGCAATATACTTAGGCGCACTCGGCGACCCGCGCATCCAGCCGGGCATACTCGAAAAAGGAATACTCCTGAAAACAAGATTCTTCTTCGACCAGTACATAAACCTAAGACCCATAAAACTCCTAAAAGGCGCAGACTGCCCACTAAAAAACAAGACCGCAAAAGACATAGACTTTACAGTAATCCGCGAGAACACAGAAGACTTCTACATAGGAATAGGAAACAGGGCAAAAGCAGGAACCACAAGACAGGAACTGGAAGTCATAAGAAGCCTATACTCAGTCAAATTCGGTCTCGACATAGAGACAGAAGGCTCAGAAATAGCATACCAGATAGGCGTCTTAAGCCAGAAAGGCTCCGAGCGCGTCATCCGCTACGCATTTGAGCACGCGAAAAAACACAATCACACCCGCCTGACAGCAGTAGACAAAGCAAACGTACTAAGTCACGTCTACAATTTTTGGCGCGAAATAGTAGAAAAAACATCAAAAGACTACCCAAAAATAGAACACGAATTCAACTACGTAGACGCCATAACAATGTGGTTCATAAAAACCCCCGAACATTACCAGACTATAGTCACCCCAAACATGTTCGGCGACATAATAACAGACTTAGGCGCAATGCTCCAGGGCGGCCTCGGCCTCGCACCAGGTGCAAACATCAACCCGGACAGCATCTCAATGTTTGAACCCATCCACGGCTCAGCCCCGAAATACAAAGGACTAAACATAGCAAACCCCTTAGCAACAATCTGGGCCGGCGCAATGATGCTAAACGAACTAGGCGAACAAAAATCAAGTAACCTCATAGTAAACTCAATCGAGCAACTAGTAAAACAAAAAAAAGTCCTCACAAAAGACATGGGTGGCAGCGCAAAAACAAGCGACATAGGCAACGAACTGGTAAAGATAGTCACAGAACAAGATAACGAGTGCACTTGAGTGAAAGCAAACCAGTAACAAATGTCACACAACCAACACCGGGTGGGCAGATGCTCGATAAGACACTAGAAAAAATAATCCACCGCGTGCTTGAGCAAATCAACACACAAACACAGAACAAGCTTTTGTGTGCTCGGGCAAAGCGAGACACACTTGAGGATCAACCTTTCAGAAGGTTGCGAAACACGCTTAATAGTCAACCTTTTACAAGGTTGCGGACTAACCCAAAACACAAAGGAAGATACTGCATATAGTTGAATAAAAAATAATCAAAAAGAAAATAAAACCAAAAAAATCATAACCTAAACCAACGGTGAACACATGAATGGCTCAGAAAGAATACTAAAAACCCTGATGGACCATGGCATCAACGAAAGCTTCGGATATCCTGGCGGCTCAATAATCCCCCTATTCGACGCAATATACGAAACAGGCGGCAAATTCAAAAACATCCTCACCCGCCACGAACAGGCAGCAGCCCACGCAGCAGACGCCTACGCAAGAGTCAAAGGCACAGCAGGCATCGCAATCGCAACCTCCGGTCCGGGCGCAACCAACCTAATAACAGGCATCGCAACAGCCCACCTCGACTCATCACCACTAATAGCATTCGGCGGACAGGTCCCCGTGGCACTCCTTGGAAACGACGCATTCCAGGAATCAGACATGATGGGCATAACACAACCCATAACCAAACACAACTACCAGATAAGAGACCCAAACAAAGTAGGAGAGACAATCACAAAATCAATAAAAATAGCAACAACAGGAAGACCAGGCCCCGTATACATAGAAATCCCAAGAGACCCGCAAATAGGCGAAGTCACAAAAGAGACACCAAAAAATATACAGCTCCCAACCTACAACCCCACAATGCACGGCCACCCCGAACAGATAAAAAAAGCAGCAAAACTCATCCTCGAATCATCCCGCCCCGTAATCATAGCAGGCGGCGGAGTCATAATCTCAAACGCATCACAGGAACTAAACCAGCTAGTAGAATCAACACTCACACCTGTAACAACAACACTCATGGGCAAAGGCGCATTCCCTGAAAACCACCCACTCTGCCTCGGGATGCTCGGCATGCACGGCCGCAAATCAGCAAACTACGCAATAATCGAATCCGACCTGATAATCTCCCTCGGATGCCGCTTCTCAGACAGGATAACAGGCAACAAAGACACATTCACAAACAACGCAAAACTCATCCACATAGACATAGACCCCGCAGAAATCGGCAAAAACATACCTGTAGACCTCCCTATAGTCGGCGACCTCAAATGCATCCTAAAAGACCTCAATATGTACATAAAAGCAATAACAGACAAACACGCAAGAACAGGAAAAGAAACAGGATGGTCAAAAAAAATAAAAGAAATAAACAAACTCTGCAACTGCAACACAGACATAAACACATACCCCATAAACCCAAAAAAGATAATACATGAGCTAAACACATCAATCAAAGATACAGACATAATAACAACAGGCGTCGGCCAGCACCAGATGTACGCAGCCCACTACCTAAAACGAAAATACCCGCGCACCTTCATCTCAAGCGGCGGCATGGGCACAATGGGCTTCGGCTTCCCTGCGGCAATAGGCGCAAAAATAGCAAAACCAGGATGCGAAGTCTACGACATAGACGGCGACGGCTCATTTTCAATGAACATCCAGGAACTCGCAACCCTCAAAGAAGAAAACATAAAAGTCATCCCCCTAATATTCGAAAACAACTACCTCGGCATGGTCCGCCAGTGGCTCGAAATATTTTACGAAAAAAGATACTCAGGCGTAAACCTCGGCAAAAGTACAGACTTCACAAAAATAGCTGAGGGCTACCACCTCAATGGCATCACAACAGAACGCTCATCAGAAATAGCAGAAGCCCTAAAACAAGCAACAAAAAACCCCGAATCCACAATAATAACAATAAAGATAGAGCCAGAATCAAACATCCTGCCCATGCTCCCCCCCGACGGCAGCATCACAGAAGCATTCGGCGGCTGCATAACAAAAAAAGGCCACTACTTCAACATATAAAAAACAAAACAAAACAAACCATTACTCTTGAAAAGAAGAACCCGGTGACCTAAAATGAATTACATACAACACAGGTGTACGCTTGAGCAAAGCGAAACGCACCTAATGATCAACCTTTTATAAGGTTGGGAGGAAAAGAGAAACATGAACACCCAAACCCACATAATCGCAATGCACGTCATAGACGAGCCCGGCGTACTCACAAAAATATCCGGCCTCTTCACCCGCCGCGGCTTCAACATAGACACAATCACAGTCGGCAAAACCGAAACCAAAGGCACCTCAAGAATAACCGTCAGCCTCCACTGCAACGAAAAAACCATTGAACAACTCGAAAAGCAGTTAAACAAAATGATAGACATACTAAAAGTAACAAACGTAACAGATAACTCAATAGTGCGCGAACTGTGCATCATAACCATAAACATAAAAAACGAAACAGCAAGAACAGAACTAATAAACTACACCAAAATATACCCTGCAAAAATAGTCGACATGAACCACACAAGCATGACACTGGAATTCACGGACCAGCCGGAAAATATAGAAGAATTCCTAAAAAAAATCCAGCAATTCGGAATAAAAGAAATGGTAAGAACAGGCATAATAGGAATAAACAAAAACAGATAACAAAAACAGACAAGTGACCTAAAACGCAGTTTTATGGTCGCTCTGATAATCAACCTTTCTGAAGGTTGAACAAATAACATAGATGAGGTGCTAAAATATGGAAGAACCAAAAATCTACCACGACAACGATGTCCAGACAGACATACTAAAAGACAAAAAAATAGCAGTAATCGGCTACGGCTCACAAGGCAAAGCCCAGGCCCAATGCATGAAAGACTCAGGCCTGAACATCATAGTCGGCCTAAGAAAAGACGGCCATTCATGGCAAAAAGCAAAAGACGACAATATGGAAGTAAAAGAGATAAGCGAAGCAGCAAAAGAAGCAGACATAATCCACATCCTCCTCCCGGACGAGATCCAGAAAGACATCTACGACACCCACATAAAAGAACACATTAAAGCAGGAAAAACCCTAAGCTTCTCCCATGGATTCAACATAGTCTTCAATCAGATAACACCACCAAAAGACATCAACGTAATAATGGTAGCCCCGAAATCCCCCGGCACAGAAGAGCGCAAAAGATACCTTGAAGGCTTCGGCGTCCCGGGCCTGATCGCAATAGAAAAAGACGCAACAGGCAACGCAAAAGACATGGCACTCGAAATGGCAAAATCCATGGGCTTCACAAAAGCAGCAGTATACGAATGCACATTCAAACAGGAAACATACTCCGACCTCTTCGGCGAACAGACAGTACTATGCGGCGGCGTAACAGAACTGATGAAAGCCAGCTTCGAAACCCTCGTAAAAAGAGGCTACCCACCCCAAATGGCATACTTCGAATGCTTCCACGAGCTAAAACTGATAGTAGACCTATTATACGAAGGCGGCCTTGACCACATGTGGAACGTAGTATCAAACACAGCAGAATACGGCGGACGAACAATCGGCCCGAAAATAATAACAGAAGACACAAAAAAAGTAATGGAACAAACCCTCGACAAAATAGAATCAGGCGCATTCGCAAAAGAATGGCTCGAAGAATTCAGAAGCGGAAGCAAAACCTTAAACGGGATGCGCGAAAAAGAAAAAACCCATGAATTAGAAACCACCGGCAAAAAAATCCGCTCAATGTTCGAAAAAAAATAACCCACAAGCAGACAAAAAAAGAGATGCAATACAAATGAAAAAAAGAAACATAGAAATATTCGACACAACACTAAGAGACGGCGAGCAGTCACCCGGAGCCACCCTCACAATCGACGAAAAACTAAAAATAGCCCATCAGCTGGCAAAACTAAAAATAGACACAATAGAAGCAGGATTTCCAATAGCATCAAACGACGATTATGAATCAGTAAAACAAATCGCACAAAACATAGAAGGACCCTACATCTGCGGACTATGCAGAACAATTGACAAAGACATCCAAAAAGCATGGGACGCCGTCAAACACTCAAACAAGCCCAGTATCCACACATTCATCGCAACCTCAGACCTGCACCTCAAGTACAAACTCAAAAAAACAAGAGACGAAGCACTATCCATGGCAAAAAACGCAGTAAAAACAGCAAAAAACTTCACAGACCGGGTCGAATTCTCAGCAGAAGACGCATCAAGAACAGACAAAGACTACTTATGCAAAGTAATCAGAACAGTAATAGACGAAGGCGCATCCGTCGTAAACATCCCCGACACAGTCGGCTACGCCCAGCCAGAAGAATACGGACAACTAATAGACTACATAAAACAAAACGTAGAAAACATAGACCAAACAATAATCAGCATACACTGCCACAATGATTTGGGACTCGCAGTCGCAAACTCACTCAAAGCAATCCGGAAAGGTGCAGGACAAGTAGAAGGCACAATAAACGGCATTGGAGAACGCGCAGGAAACGCATCCTTGGAAGAAGTCATAATGAACCTAAAAACAAGATCAGACTACTTCAACTGCACCACAAACATAAACCCAAAAGAAATCTACCGGACAAGCAAAATAGTATCATCATACACCGGGCTCAACGTCCAGAGAAACAAAGCAATCATCGGCGAAAATGCATTCGCACACGAAGCAGGAATACACCAGCACGGTATGCTATCAAACCCTTTATGCTACGAAATAATGAACCCCGAAGACATAGGCAAAAAAACCGAACTGGTATTTGGAAAACACTCAGGCAAACATGCAATCGAAGACGGCCTGAAAAAATTAAACTACAAATTCAGCGAAAAGCAGCTGGCAAAAATAACACAAAAAATAAAAGACCTCGCAGACAAGCAAAAAACAGTACTGGAAGAAGACATAATTGCAATAGCAGACTACGAGCTAAGCAAAACATCAAAAAAAGCATACATCACACTCGAAGAACTATCAGTCATAACAGGAAACAAAGTAACACCAACCGCAACAGCAAAAGTCAGCATCAACGGAAAACAAAAAACAAGCACATCTCACGGGATAGGAACAATTGACGCAGCAATAAAAGCAATAAAAAACATCATTGAAACCAACATAGAACTACAGGAATATAACCTGAAAGCAATCTCAGGCGGTACAGACGCACTTGCAGACGTCTCCATCACACTCAGCAGCCGCAACAAAGAATACAATGCAAGAGCAATAGATACAGATATCGTCATGGCATCAGTTAAAGCAGTAATCAATGGAATCAATAAAATGAAAAGGAAGTGACAAAAATGGCAGAAAGTCTGGAATCAGTAAAGCAGGAAAAGATATGGATAAACGGAAAAACAGTAAACTGGGAAGACGCAAAAATACACGTACTATCCCACGCCCTTCACTACGGCACAAGCGTATTTGAAGGAATAAGATGCTACTCAACAAAAAAAGGATCAGCAATATTCAGACTCAAAGAACACATAGACCGCTTATTTGACTCCGCCAAAATATACCGTATGGACGACATAAACTACTCCAAACAAGACATAATAGACGCATGCATTGAAACAATAAAAGTAAATAACCTGAAAAGCGCATACATCCGCCCGATAATATTCAAAGGATACGGGGGCTTGGCAGTCATTGCAAAAGAAAGCAAAACCGAAATAAGCATCGCAGCATGGCCATGGGGCGACTATTTAGGAGAAGCCAGCCAAAAAGGTCTGAACGTAAAAGTAAGCTCATGGCAAAAACTGGCACAGAACACAATGCCCTGCCTGGCAAAAGCAGGCTCAAACTACATGAACTCCCAACTCGCAGTCATGGAAGTCGCAGCTGACGGATACGACGAAGCCATACTACTCGACAGCAACGGATTCGTATCAGAAGGAAGCGGAGAAAACATATTCCTGGTAAAAAACAACATAATATACACCCCATCAATAAGCTCATCAATCTTAAACGGCATCACAAGAAAAACAGTAATAGATATCGCAAAAAACCTCGGCTACAAGATAAAAGAAGAACGAATACCACGCGAAATGCTATACATTGCAGACGAACTATTTTTCACAGGCACAGCAGCAGAAATATCTGCAATAACATGCGTTGACAAAATAAAAATCAACAATGGAACTATAGGACCAATAACAAAGCAAATAAAAGATACATTTTACAAACACTTGGAAGAAGGAGAGCCAAAAGAATGGTTCTGCTTTGCATAGCATAAACATCAACGAATAACATCACAGGAAGTTGACATCCATAACAAAAAAACAAACAATAACCACCGAAAACGCCCCACAGGCAATCGGCCCATACTCGCAGGCCATAAAAACAGCAAACACACTATACATCTCACAGGCCAAATAGCAATAGACCCAAAAAACAACCAAACACCACCAGATGAAAGAATAGTACTGGTAATGACAGGCGCAGGCCTGAAAGACCATCATCAGTACTGAAAGTACTCCCCACATGCCCTGTAATCGACCCCACCGACGAAGAAGTCGACCGCTTCCTCAACAAAAAATACTACCAGATATGCTCAGCAAACATCAATGCAGACGACAAAAAAACACTCTTTGACAAGACCCCGGCAGACAAAAAAATAGAAAAAACAGTAAAAGATGAATTCAACATCGAACTAACAAACACAGACATGGAAAACGCGAAAGAACAGATAACATCATTCCTGAAAAGAGGAAAGCAGATAAAAAGAACCGACCTCCAGATGATAATAGAAAAAAGCATCAGAAAAGGCAAAATAAAAACAATAAAAATCATAGACTTCAGCGTAAACTCAGAAAAA
>QMVA01000044.1 GCA_003660865.1 Candidatus Nanohalarchaeota archaeon
GAAACCCGCCCCATAATCCACCACATCACAAACTACGTCACAGTCAACGACTGCGCAAACGTAACCCTCGCAATAGGCGCAGCACCAGTCATGGCGCACGCGAAAGAAGAAGTATCCGAAATGACCTCAATATCAAGCGCCCTGCTATTAAACATAGGCACCTTAGACCCACAACAAATAGAATCAATGCTGATAGCAGGAAAAACAGCAAACGAAAAAAACATCCCGATAATCCTCGACCCCTGTGGCGCAGGCGCAACCACATTCAGAACCCAGACCGCAAAAAAACTAACAGAACAACTGAACATCACAATCATCAAAGGCAACGCATCAGAAATCGCCGCCATAGCAGACATAGAAGCAGAAACCCACGGCGTAGAATTAGGCGCAATAAACACCACCCCAGAACACGCAGCCTGGACACTGGCAGAAAAAACAAACTCAACAATAATCATAACAGGCAAAGAAGACATAATCGCAGACAGAACAACAACATACACCCTTAGAAACGGCAGCCCCATGACAGGAAAAATAACCGGCGGCGGCTGCATGGCAGCATCAATAACAGCCTCATTCACATCAATCGAAAAAGACCCCCTAATCGCAGGCATAGCCGCACTCACATGCTTCAACGTAGCCCAGCAGCTCGCAGAAAAAAAATCAACAGGCCCCATGGACTACAAAAAAAAACTAATAGACGAACTATACAACCTCACCCCCGAAAAAATAAAAGACCACCAAAACTACGAAAAAACACGCTAAACGGTGACAATCCATAGACACAACAAAAATCCCAAAACTATACCTAATAACAGACAGCGCCATAACAAAACAGACCACAGAAAAAGACACAAAAGACGCCCTGGAAGCAGGCATAAAAATAATCCAGTACCGCGAAAAAAACCTCCCCGAACACCTAATCCTGAAAACCGCAAAAAAACTAAAAACCCTCACAAAAAAACACAACGCCCTTCTAATAATCAACGACCACCCAACAATCGCACAAAAAATCCACGCAGACGGCATCCACTTAGGCCAGACCGACACACCAATCAAAGAAGCAAAAAAAATATTCAAAGGAAAAATCATAGGCATCAGCGCAAAAACAATAAAACAAACAAAACAAGCAGAGACAGACGGCGCAACATATCTCGGCATCGGCCCCATATTCAACACCGCCACAAAAAAAGACGCAGGACAAGGCATAGGACTGGAAACCCTAAAACAGATAAAAAACCACGCAACCATCCCCATAGTAGCAATCGGCGGCATAACCAAAACAAACGCAGAAACAGTCCTAAACTCCGGCGCAGACTCAATAGCAGTAATATCCGCAATAATCGGCAAAGACATAAAAAAAGAAACACAAAAACTACAAGCAGTGATACAATGACCTTACTAAAAAAAGCAAAAGACAACATAATAACAAAAGAGATGAAACACGTTGCAAAAACCGAAAACCACGACCCCGAATACATAAGAAAATGCATCGCCTCAGGCACAATAATCATCCCGAAAAACAAAAAAAGAAACACAACACCCACAGGAATAGGCCATGACCTCACAACAAAAATCAACTCAAACATAGGCACCTCCCAGGACTGCGAAAACTACGAAGAAGAACTAAAAAAACTGCAGATCTCGATAAAATACGGCACAGACGCAATAATGGACCTAAGCACAGGAACAGACACAGACAAACTAAGACGCTTAATAATCAAAGAATCACAAATCCCATTAGGAACAGTTCCCATATACTCATCAGCAGTACAATCAAAAGACATCACACTCATGACAAAAGACAGCCTCTTTGAGGCAATAAAAACACACGCAAAAGACGGCACAGACTTCCTAACAGTCCACTGCGGCGTAACCCGGAAAGTCCTTGACACCCTAAAAAATCACCCCCGCACAACAGGTATAGTAAGCCGCGGCGGCTCAATGCTGGCAAAATGGATGACCCATCACAAAAAAGAAAACCCCCTTTACGAATACTACGACGAACTCCTCGAACTTGCCCGCAAACACGACATCACATTAAGCCTGGGCGACGGCCTGAGACCCGGCTCAATAGCAGACTCAACAGACAAAAGCCAGATACATGAACTAATAATCCTCGCCGACCTCGCAAAAAAAGCATACGACCAGGACGTACAGGTAATGATCGAAGGCCCCGGCCACATCCCCCTCCACCAGGTAGAGACCAACATAAAACTCCAGAAAGCACTATGCAACAACGCCCCCTTCTACGTACTGGGACCGATAGTAACAGACATAGCCCCCGGCTACGACCACATAACATCAGCGATAGGCGGCGCAATAGCAGCCGCAGCCGGCGCAGACTTCCTCTGCTACGTAACCCCCTCAGAACACCTCGCCCTCCCATCAGTAGAAGACGTAAAACAAGGAGTGATCGCCGCAAAAATCGCAGCCCACGCAGGCGACATCGCAAAAGGCATAAAAGACGCAACCAAGCGCGACAACGCCATGTCACAGGCAAGAAAAAACCTCGACTGGAAAAAACAGCAATCCTTAGCCCTCGACCCGACCACATTCAAAAAATACAGAATTGACACAGACCAGGAAACATGCACCATGTGCGGGAAATACTGCGCAATCAAGAAATAAGCAGGCAAACGACAAGACAACTTGGAACAGAAAATAATATCATCACTAATACTATTCTTTTACAGAAAAATAAGAAATATTTCTAAAAACACTCAGAGCCAGCCATTAAAAAATGAAACACTTAACTGAAGCAGAACCTCAAAACCCCCACATAATATAAAAAGACTAAAAAAAATATACCTCCATGACAAAAATATCCCAAATCGGCGGCGAACAGGCCCTGATAAAGCGCATCCAAAAAGCCATAAAAACCAGCAAAGACGAAGTAATACTCGGCATCGGCGACGACGCAGCCATAATAAAGCCACCGAAAAACAAAAACAAAAACATAGCAATAACAACCGACATGCTGGTAGAAAACAACCACTTCTCCCTATCAACCCACACCGCAGAACAGATAGGCAAAAAATCAGCAGTAGCAAACATCTCAGACATGGCAGCCATAGCTGCAACCCCAAAACACATGCTGATCTCACTCGCCATCCCAAAAGACACAACAGTAGAATTCATAGACCGACTCTACAAAGGCATAACAAAAGAAACAGGCAAACACAACATAAACATAATCGGCGGCGACATCACAGGCTCGCCATCAGGCGCACTCACAATAAACATAGTAATACTGGGCGAAACAAGCAAAGAGATCCGCCGCTCAGGCGCAAAACCAGGCGACTGCCTGATGGTCACAGGCGACCTGGGCAAATCCGCAGCAGGCCTTCACACCCTGCAGCACAACCCGAAAACCAGCAAAAAAACAGCAGAAATACTAAAAAAAGCCCACCTCGAACCCAGCCACCGCCTAAAAGAATCCCAAACCCTAAAAAAACTAAACTGCATCACCTCAATGAACGACATCAGCGACGGACTTGCAACCGAAACAAAAGAGATATGCGAAGCAAGTAAAGTCGGCGCAATCATCTACAAACAAAAAATCCCGACAACCCATGCAACAGACGAACTCCTAAAAGCAATCAAAAAAGACACAAAAGAAACCGCACTCTACGGCGGCGAAGACTTCGAACTCCTCTTCACAGCAAAAAAACAAGACACAAAAAAAATAATAGACACCCTGAAAAAACATACAGGCACAACAGCCACAATCATCGGAAAAATAACAAAAGAAAAACAAATCTACCTGATCGACAAAACCAAAAAAACAAGACTAAAAAAAACCGGCTACGACCACTTCAAAGAAAACCCTTTTGATTACAAGAAATAGGACTACTCCACCATCTCTTCACTCTCATTACCCACCGTCTCATTAACATCCTCTCTCTCACCAACAGACTCATCCACGCGCGTAGAATTATAATTTAAAACAGCAGCCACAGCACCCCTCTCAATACACATCGGATGCCTCGCAACAACCCCGCATATCTTATCCTCAACCTCATCAACAGTATCAACATCAACAACATCCTGGTAATTACCTACTTTGATACTCATATCCCCCTCACCCTGGAGCAAAATAAGATACACATAACCATTATACTTAGAAACCAACCCTTCAAGCTGGCCCTGCACATGAGAACACTCAAACCCGCACAAAGGACTATACTCAAAAACAACCACAGTTCCACCAGCAGCATAAAAGACAGACCTCTGCTCATCAGTCAGGTCCTCACTCAGCACAAACTGCTCTGGCAAATCCACACTCCCCGACCCGCTGCCAGAAGAATCAAGCGCAACACCAGCCATAGAACCCAAAAACAACAGCCCCATAAGAATAACTCCCCACTTCTTATAAGCATCAGACTTTTTCGACATTAAAATCACAACATACCTATTAAACCGATGAATTTATTAATCTTTCAATAAAACTCCCAACCCTGCGCACCTTCAAATCATCAAACCCGAGTTTTCCAAGCAGACCTGCATCAGCATCCAAAAAATCAAGAACATTATAAATACCGCTCCCGACAAGCTTCTTCCTATCAGCACGCGAAAGCCCCGCCATAGTCAAAGGATAAGCATGATGCTTCTCAATCATCTCATTCAAACCGCCCGCGCGCGGATAATTCCACCCTATCAGCTTCACCGCCCTGCATATGGAATACCTGCGCGCATGCAGAGAATACTTCGTATTCGTAACAACCCACGCACAAGTCGCATTAATTGAATTCTTGCGCTTCCCCCTGTACCCCACCGCAATATCATCAAGCCTCGCCCACTGCCGCATAGGCACATCAAGACCTGTAAACGTATGATCCCTGTAATGATGCTTGCACTCAACAATCGCAACCTCTGCACCGCGCGTAGCAACCACATCAATCTCATGCTCAATACAACGCCCCTCAACCATCGGCTCAGGACTGCGCTGTGTCTTATATCCCTCGCACTCCAACAGGCGCGCAATAAAAAACTCAAACTCATGAAACTCAGGATCCTGCTTGGAAATCGCCTCCTTCAGCCCATACCTCACAGCCGAACACTTATCCTCCACCTTCAGCATCGAACGAATAAAATTTAGAATATCCCGCGTATGCATCCCGGTATAAAGCTTCTTCTCCAAAGAATCAACAATCTGCACACACAACTCAGGATCCGCCCCTGCGCGCTCACAGCTCCGGATAGCCTTCTCCCTGCTAAAATCATCAGTCTCCCCATTCATCTTAACAATCTTAACCATACCTATTAATACACCGAAAAGATTATTAAAACTGTGGGTTCACCAAATATACATAACATCACAGCCCCCTAGTGTAGCGGTAATCATGTAGGGCCCTGGACCCTGCGACTGCGGTTCGAATCCGCAGGGGGCTACCACCCAATCCAAAAACATATAAAACATACATAAAACAAATAACATGGTAATAATCATGGCAAAAAACAAAAAAAGATCAGCTCAGAAAAAGACACAAGCCATCACCATACAAAAATCAGAGCACCTCAAAAAATACATACCCAAAAAAAGCAAAAAAAACGAAACCAGACCCACCGAACACAAAAACAGCATAACACAATTCCTCTTCGGCCACCCCAAAATCAACAAAAAAGACATAATAGAAATAAGCATAATGATCACACTCACTGCATTTCTCATATTCATGGACCTGAAAATAAAAGAGATTATATAACCATACACATCCAAGCATATACTATACTCTATCCACTGTTACTAACCCTCGCCGCCCTATGGCTCATCGACCTTTACCAGACCCTTGCCATAACAAAAAAATACGACATAAAAGCAGAAGAGAATCCATTCGCCCGCCTCCTCCTCAAACAAAATCCAAAAGACTTCACAATATTCAAGATAATTGACCTTGCCTTCATCAGCGCAATCTTCATATTTTTCATGCAGGAACAAAACACACTCTCAAACCTCCTGTTGATTGCCTTCAACCTCATATACATATTTACTATAATACACAACCACAACATCATAAAAAGACACAGAAGTGCAAGTGAAAATATATAAATATCTCGATATCTCAATATACTACTATCTCAAAAAAAAGATATTGTTTTATATACTACAACATCCAAAAACTAACTGGTGAAACAATTGATAATTGGAATAAATCTTGACAGCATAACAGCAAAAAAACACGATATGCCAAAAGGCAACATCAGGATAGACAACAAAACAAAACTGACAGGGATTGAGGAAATCACAATCCCAATGACAAAAGAGAAAGCAACAAAAATAAACTTCACATTCGAGACAACCTACAAGACAGACAAAAAAACAATCGGCGAGATACAGATATGTGGAAACGTCATATTCCGCGGCCAAAGAGAAAAAATACAGGAAATGTGGACAAAAGAAAAAAAGCTACCTGAAGACATAGCGCTCAACGTAATGAACAACATCCTCAGAAAATCAATAACACGTGTAATCGACCTCTCAGAACAGCTAATGCTTCCACCCCCCATCAACCTGCCGCTCATACGTCCGAAAAAAGAGCAAAAAGAGCAAAACATAGAATATATAGGATAAAAAATATAGTAAACTATATAAACATCAAAATATAAATATAAAAATGCAGGTAAGATATAAAAAGCAAAACAATCATTAAATAAAACAGTGATATAACATGAACAGCCACAAAAAATCAGTATTAGACGAAATATTCCTTCATGAGAAGCCTGTAAAGATACTCATCGGCCTCAAATCTGACAGCAACAAAAGCTATGCATCCACATTGGCAAAAACCGCAGACTGCACATACTCCCACACTGTAAAAATCCTCGAACACTTCAAAAAGATAGGTCTTGTAGTATTCGAAAAAAAAGGTCGTGTAAAGTACATAAAACTTACAAAAACAGGAGAAGACATCGCAGGAGACCTTGAAAGCGTATGCAGGAAATTCTCAAAAGTAGACACCTCAGACATCAAGAACAAAAAATAAAAACCCTCAGACCGTATTCTCCTCATCTTTCTTTGGCGCATACTGCTCTTTCTTCGCCATAAAAGCATGAACAGACCCCACAATAGCAGAAAAGAACTTCTCACACCTGTTAGACAGCTTATAATAATCCCTCTCAACAACCTCAATAAGCCCCACCCCAAGCAGCTTATTGATCATAGTATAATAAGTTGTTCTCGAAATACCATGCCCATCGCAATACTCGCTCCATCTGGACCTGTCAAAACGCCCCATGGGCCCCAAAGCACGCAGCTCCTTTAAAAAAGCCAGCGCATGATCCGGCAAATCAAGATTCTTAGGCCCGTGATACAAAAGCTGCAGCAATAACTCAAAATCACACGCATCCAACGGCTTAACCAGAATAGTTGTCTGGTACCTCAAAGACGCTTTTCTTCCCATAAACTAAACTAACACACCAAAATATAAATAAATACGCATCAACAAAAAAATCAACAGCCCAAAGGACATTTTCACAGTAAGAGATTACCGGAAACACCTAATAACAATCAAAAACAAAAATAAAGACAAAAAAACACAAAAAAATAAGAAACAACGCAAAAACAGACCATATTATAACAAAACAAACAAATTCAGACCACAATCACACCGGCAAAATATAAAGAGATTAAATCAATATATGGGCTATATAAATGGGTAATTCGTACCACAAAAACAAAAGAAGAAGCAAAAATAAATAATCCTAACTTCCCAAATACCTATATAAACAGGACAAACTACCCATAAAAAAACTCCGGCACACCCACAATAATTCCCACCCATACACGATCCCCAACACAAAAAACAGCACCCCTTGACACCTCTAAACACACGGGCACAGGACACCGATTTTTAATACCAGAAAAGCCCATTCACATACTAACCAAAATAAAATATACAATTCCATTATTTTCAGGCATAACTGCCCTGCAATCCCGGGTATACACCAACAAAAGTGCATATTCACATACTTTCTAAAACGAAGGAGTTCAAAAGATCCACCAGGATTCAAACATATTCCAGTAATACCCCGAATACACATTTCCCGGGATTTTACCAGATCTACAGCAAAGAATATACCCCCACACAATAAAAATCCACACACAATCCATCAAAACTCCAGATAAAATCCATACCCTAAGAATCTGGAGACAAAAATAAAAACAACATAATGCACTTTAAAGAAGCAAAAAAAGACCGCATCAAAGCCCCAACCCTCCCCCCCTATTTCCCATAAAGCAAATAAAGACACAGTTGTGCGCTTGAGCAAAGCGACTGTGACCTAAAGCAGAACTCTAACAATAGAGACGCACACTCAAGCGAACAAGTGACCTAAAACGCAGTTTTACAGTCGCTCTGATGATCAACCTTTCAGAAGGTTGCTTTACGGTCGCCCTAATGATCAACGTTTTATAGGTTGTGTGAGAGTTAAAATATCGCAACATCAAAAATCACCCCAAATTTCTCCAAAAAGAAGCCCAAAATAAGCTCCTTTCATCAAAAACCCAACAAAACCCCCGATATCATCCATCCAATGTACCCCGCGGGGCAAAAATCATCCAAAAAAAGGCACTAACAGCACACAAATAATCGCCAGCCTTTTACAAGGCTGTAAATGGGAAGATTAGTCCAAAAAGCATAAATGGGAAGAACAACCCGTCAAAACACAATAAATGGGAAATTAAACCCGTAAAAATAAATGGGAAGTTCAAACCATAAATTAACAATATACTCAAATATATACATTAAGCTAAATACAACATATAGTATGTTGAGATAAAACTATAATTTCATCAAAAACTAACAATACAAAAACACAAAACTATATAACTATATAAAGACATAACAAAAAATAGATATTAAAGTATATAAATCACAAAATCAAACATGAAAATGTGAGAACACAAAAATATAGATATCACAAAATAGATACTAAAAGAATAATATTAGAAAATATATAACCAACAACATATAAAAAACAAAAAAACAACAACAACAGAGCAAAAAACCAAAAAAAA
>QMVA01000045.1 GCA_003660865.1 Candidatus Nanohalarchaeota archaeon
AAAATCGACATCTATTGCCACTTTAAGTAGAAATCATGATCTGAGGATTCTGTAGATTTTCACAAAAAATGACCTCATAAATCGAGTGACGTTGGCTTACCACACTTTTTAAACCAAGTACAATAATTCACCCTCAGGCACTTATATGCCACAGTAACATCGCCTACTCTAAACCCATCATCTATAAGCCACAAATATCCAAGAACAGTCCGTATCAGAAACTCCCAATTATCCTTCTCCAACTGCAAACCATACGGTGGATTATTTATCTCCATCAAAATACACTTATCCTCCCGCCTGAAACTAACCTCACCCCACCCCATCATCTGTAAAAGCGTTTTAAGGAGCACCAATTTCTCCGCATCATCCGACTCCGTTTGAACAACATCACTAAAATAATCATAAGAAATACGCGGAACTTCAGAAAGAAGAATACCAGAATTTCCAATAATATGAAACATCGTCTGCTCCTGAAAAATAACAGACTTCCCCCTAAAATACAACCTGTTATTCTCTCCCAACTGCAAAACATTCATCTCCAAAGCACGCCTAAGCGAAAAACCACCTCTACCCGAAAAATGATTCAGGCGATTATACAATTCCTTTTCCTTAAATTCACAACAATACGGCTTATCATCTAACCGGAACAAATAAGTACATAACCTTTTCGCCTCCGAACACCCGATAAACTCAACATGCAAACCAGAAAAAACATTCAAAACACCCTTGTAAGATCCGATAGCAAACGCATTTACCCCTATAACACGGGTAACAAATTCATTTCGGGTCTTAATCATAACAATATTATCTCTCCTCGATACACGTATATCTTCCATCATCCCAAGATTAATCCACACATTTCGCATAACATTATTCATAATAAACACAGGCGACAACATCTTTAAAGCAGCAGGCAACGCCTGTTTCATCACACCACTCATCCACTGCTGGGCAATAGCTTTCATCTCATTGAAATACCCTGCCTCTTCACACATCTCAAAATAGCTCGCAATTATATCCTCAAAAAACAAAGTATCTCTTCTCTTCCTCATCTTAAACCGATTCACAATACTTCCAACACCTACCTTAAGAACATCTTTTCGGATAGACTCAGAAAGCCGCATCATTTCACCCACCCCATATCATCTGCATATCTATTGAACAAAAAACAATATATACCTTAAGACAAACAAACAACAACCAAAAACCCCGGAGAAACAAAAAAAACAAAATAACAACCGGACACAGCACAAAAGCAAACATATATAATAATGTGCCCTTAAATGGTAATAAACAAAAGACACAATCAACTAATAGCAAAGCAAAACAAATTTTTCAGAATCCCTGGATTCCAACACCAACAGAAACCAAAACAACAAAGATGACACATATGGCAGACGAAAGAATCATGCTAAGCCTCTTAAAGACACTAAAAAGCATTGAAACAAAACTGGAAACACTAAACAAAAATATAGAAAACGCAAACGCGTCATCGAAAAAAACAGAAAAAGACACCTTTTGAACCCATCATATCAGCTTGGCATCCCCCAGCTCAAGCCCCTTGCTGCTTATCACAATATTATGCACAACCCGCGGATCAAAAGCAGTATAACGCAGCTTATGAATCTCAAGCGTCCTCATCGGCTTCTCCTCCAGATCCAGGAACGAAATATTTACAAGGCCGTCACACTCAAAAGACTCCCCCTTCCCGGTATCAACTTCACCTGCCGCAGTCTCGCACAAAAGCAAACTGCAGCCCGCCTTCTTCTTCAGATTATTGATAACCTTAACCATCGCGATGCGATACTTCCTATCTGTCTCCGCAAACAGCAAAAGCTTATTAATATTATCAATGACAAGCCTGTCAACATCAGGATAAAGAGCAAGAGTATGAACAAACTTATTCAAAGTCAACTTCCCGATATCCACATACTGCAAAATCAGGTTCTTACCCGCATATCTTTTAGCATCCCGCAAACTCTCGATACCCTCGCACGCCCGCATTAACTCATCCGCACTCTCAGAAAACGAGATATAACAACACCTCTCCCCTCTCCGCGCCCCTTCAACCAGAAAATTCAGCCCAAACAAAGTCTTTCCCGTACCCGCACTCCCGGAAATCAGTATAACTGTCTTAGACGGAAACCCCCCACAGGTAAGAGCATCCAGCTTCGTAAGACCCGTCGTCACCCTATCTGTTTTCTGCACCATTTAATCATCCTCACCTGGCTCAAAAGAAGGAATACTCAAATCCCCCCCATCCAGACGTATCAGCAGATAATCTTCATTATTCACCCTGAATATCCTTGAGGGTACCTTCTTATTCAATATGGGAATATCACAGCGCCTCAACAGCTTATTCGGAATCATTATCCTGTTCCCATTGCCCAGCGTCCCCGTCGTCAGCACATCCGCCAATATAGAATTATCAGTAGGCAAAACCACCAGATTCCTGGTTGATGATCGAAGAATCCTATACTCTGAACTCGTAATCTTCAGGTTAATAAAAATCTCATCTCCCCTCACATCAACTGACCGCACATCTGCCATAAATACACTATTACCAGGGCAGAAATTTAAACCTTTTGGTCTCGACAACAAGTGATTTACTGCAATCACAGCACAAAAACACAAACTTCAACTCTCACCAACACCCCCAAAAGATAAATAGTTTAAATACTAAACAAATATATTTAAACACAGACATTTCGCACCAACATCCCGGATAGTTTACATCCCAAACCAAAACAGCAAAACAAACCAGCAACCTAAAACGCACATGACCAGACAAATAACCTAAACCAAAGCCATTCAACAACACATACACACACATGAGCAAAACAACCCGGCAAGCAACAGAACCGACAAGTGATATTTAATGAGGTTGTATGAGTAAGTAACAGACAACACAATCATGCACTTGAGCAAAACAACCAGCGACCTAAAACGCATAAGAACAAAACGACAGGGTGACCTAAAGCAGAACGCTTTACAGTCACCCTAATGATCAACCTTTTACAAGGTTGTGACTCAACCATTTACAAGGTTGTAGCCAACCATTTACAAAGCAGAAGGAGAGGACCACATATGAAACTCACAAAAAACGAGAAAAACACACTAAAACTGCTGCTCGACAACTCAAGAATATCAAACAGCGACATAGCCTCAAAACTAAGCATATCCAGCCAGGCAGTAGGAAAAATAAGAAGAAAACTGGAATCCACAGTAATCGAATCCTACACAGTAAACCTGAACTACAGCAAACTTGAAATCCAGACGTTTGCAATAGTAACAGCAAAACTGACAAAAGAAGGGCTGGACAAAGGCGAGTTGGAAGTAGAGCAAAGCATGCTAAAAAACCCCCACGTCATCCAGGTATACAGGATACCAAAAGGAAGCTCAACCCACATAATCATGTACGGCTTCAAAGACGTAAACGAGCTGGACAACTTCTTCCACTCAGCAAAAATGAAACAGGAACTCCACAACTACATAGAAAACCAGGAACTCCACACATTCTCATACAACAGCCTGATCAAAAACAACCCGGCACAGCTATTCCACAAGGCAATAGACCGCTTCGGGATAAAATCATCAGAAATAAAATTCAACGAACTTGAAAACTTCAAAAGGAAATTGAAATGAAAAAAAAAGCATCAAACCTTCAAAACCGGGACCCACTCGACACAAACCTGACACTCAAAGACCCGGATGAAATGCTGAAATTAGTATTTGACTCCTCCCCTGAAGCAATCATATTCCTGGATACAAAAGGAACCATACTAAACATAAACAGGAAAATACACGACTGGCTCGGCTACATGCCACAAGAAGTCATCGGGAAAAACATCATCCAATTGCCATTCATATCAAAAAAAAGCAAAGCCAAAATCATGCAAAAATTCATAAAAAGAGTACTTAGCATAGATGTACCCCCCTATGACATAGAGTTCAGTAAAAAAAACAAAGAAAAAGTCATCGGAAGACTTCTAGCCACGCCGATAAAAAACAGAAACGGAAAAATAATCGGCGACCTCGTAATGATATCAGACATCACAGAGCGCAAAGAAAAAGAAGACTACATCCTGAAAGAAAAAAAATTTGCAGAGACCATCGTCCAGACCTCGCCGGTATTCTTCGAAGCCATAGGCACAGATGGAAAAACCATCATGATGAACGACTCCTACCTCAACGCTACCGGCTACACATTAGACGAAGTAAAAGGCCATGACTATCTTTCCGCATTCATCCCAAAAAGCGAACACAAACAGCTATCACAGGCATTCAGCACCATAGCCAAACATCAAAAACCACAACAAAGCGAAAACCACATACAAACAAAGGATGAAAGAGAACTACTCATAGAATGGAACAGAAGGTTGGTAACCGACAAACAAGGGAAACCAGAATGTTTTTTCAGCATAGGAGTAGACATCACAGAACGCAGGCAAACAGAAAACACACTAAAGCTCCTGCACACAATAAACACCAGCATAAATACAGGCACCACCCTAAACGACATACTCCAAAAAACAGCAGACGGGATAAGAGACATCTTCAACGACACAGCATGCAGCATCCTCCTGGCAGACAAAAGCAAAAACGAGCTGACATACTATGCATTCTCAACATATCCAAAAATCAGAAAAAAAGCAGAAAAACTCGCAAAAACAGAAATCATAGGCCTTAAAATCCCGCTATCCAAAGAAAGCATTTTCACAGAGATAATAGCAAACAAAAAAACAATCACCACCGAAGACATGACAAAAGCATTTGAAGGCTTCACAGGCAGCGAAACACTCAAACACTTCGCACGCGAAGTCACAGAAAACCATGCATTCAGAACCGCCATCCTCGTACCACTCACAGCAAAAGACGAAGTCATCGGCATCACCTGCGCAGTAAGCAAAAAAAGCATCACAAAAAAAGAAGCAGAAGCCCTGACTCAATTCGCATCGCAACTCGCAACAGCAATAAAAAAAGCGCAGGCAGAACAACAGCTAAAACAGCGCCTTGAATTCGAAAAACTCATCACATCCATCTCAACGCACTTCATCAACCTCGCGCCAAAAGACGTTGACGCAGGAATAAACAACACCCTCAAAAAAATCGGAAGATTCGCAAAAGTAGATCGCAGCTACATCGTCCTCTTCTCTGAAAACAAAGAAAGAATGTACAACACCCAGGAATGGTGCGAAAAAGGAATAGAGCCGCAAATCAAAAACATGAAAAACATACCCACAAACTCCCTCCCGTGGTGGACAGGCAAACTCAAAAAACATGAAACTATTCACATCCCATATATAAGCAATCTTCCCAAAGAAGCCGGCGCCGAAAAAAAAATCCTTGAGGCGCAGGGCATCCGCTCAGTTATCGTCGTCCCGCTAATATACAAAAACTCCACCATAGGCTTCCTCGGCTTCGACTCAGTATGCGAAGAAAAAACCTGGACCGAAGAAAGCATCGCATTGCTCAAAATCGTAGGAGAAGCCATCACAAACGCACTCATGCACAGGCAGGCAGAAAAAGCACTGAAAGAGAGCGAAGAAAAATACAGAAACATAATAGAGACCGTCAACGAACAGATTTGGGAAGTTGACGCAAACAGCATCTACACATACATAAGCCCGATGACACGCCGCGTATACGGCCTTGAGCCGGAAGAAATAATAGGAAAAACACCCTTTGACTTCATGCCAGAAGAAGAAGCAAAACGCGTAGCAAAAATCTTCAAAAAAATATTCATATCCAAAAAGCCATTCTTAAACCTCGAAAACATAGTACAGAACAAGGACGGCCGCCAGATAACCATGGAAAGCAGCGGAGTCCCCTTCTTCTCACACGACAACAAACTCCTCGGCTATCGCGGCACATCAAGAGACATCACTAAGCGCAAAAAAGCACACGAAGAGCTAAGGCAGGCAAAAGAATGGGCAGAACTCATCACCACAGTTGCCCCAAGTGCAATTTTCACAGTCGACAAAAACCAAAAGATAACCTCATGGAACCCAAGAGCCGCAGAGTTGACAGGCTACACCGCAAAAGAAAGCATCGGCAAAAAATGCACAGCCTTTGCACTGGAACCATGCTGCAACATATGCGGACTCTACGCAGATGATGTAAAAAAGCCAGTCATCGCCAAAGAATGCACCATCAGAACAAAAGACAACAAAATACTGACAATCTCAAAAAACATCGATTTGCTGAAAGACAAAAACGGAAACATCACAGGCGGAATCGAAAGTTTTTATGACATCACAGAACAAAAAAACTTCGAGAAAGAAAGAGAACAATACACAGCCCAACTCGAGCAAAAAACAAGAGACCTCAGGAAAGCAAACGCGAAACTAAAACAAGCGCAAAACAAAATAAGCGAGCACATAGACATGCTCGAGCACTTCAAAGATGCAACAGTCGACGAAATCCTTGACATGAAAGAAGTTGAGGAAGAGAACATGAGACTGAAAAAAGAACTCGAAACCCTTAAAACAAATCAAAAGACACGGTAAGAAAAAATGACCAAAAACATAATCCCAAAGACAACATCGATTCTCGTACTCATACTTCTCGTCATATCCCTCATGTCCGCAACCGCATCAGCACAACAAGACGAAAAAGAAAGCTTCGCAGAACTCTCAATAAAAATAAAAGCAATTCAGACAGCAAGACAGATCGAAAACTACATCAGCGCAAACCCAAAAAAAACAATCAAAGACCTCCAGAACGACAGCGTATTCCAAAAAATCGCCGTCCAGCCGGTAGGAAAAACAGGATACACTGCAGTATATGAATCCAAAACCGCCATAATGCGCTTCCACCCAAACGAAAACATGATTGACAAAGACATGCACTTCCTGAAAGATAAACTTCCCGAATGGTGGAAAATATACGAAGCAAGCCTCAACAGCACAGAAACCTCCGGCAGATACACATGGCTTGAAAAAGACAACTCAATAAAACAAAAATGCATGGCAACGACCCCTGTTTCTGTGAAACTTGGCAACACCACATTAATGGTCGCAGCAACAACATACATAGACGAATTTGAACAGGAGATAACCAGAAAAGAACAGGAGTCAAAACAGAAACAAATCCTCTTATCCTACTCAAAACGCATCACACAAAAAATAGAAATCACCGCACAGGCGCACAAAACAAGCATACAATCCCCCGCCATAACATCAGAAATAAAAAAGCTATTTGAGCAGGCAGAACACGAATACCGCTCAGAACACCACGACATGCACACACTCCTCCTCGACAAATCCCATACAAAAAAAGACGGCACCACCTGCGATTGGATCATAACCCTCGCAGACTCCCAAAAACCCGGGCACATAACCAGCGAAAGCAAAGAATCAGCATCAATCATAAAGCCCACGCAGCTGATAGGAGACTCCGGCCACCTGAAATTCACAAAAAACAATGAAACATGGCTCGGCGCATACAAAAGACTAAACACTAAAGACAAAGAACTCTACATCCTGACCACCATTCCGAAAAAAAACCTATACAGCCTGAAAAAACCACCTCAACAACAGGAAAAAACCCCGGCACTAAACATCCCATACATCATTATTGCCCTTGTAGGCATCCTCATCCTTGTATTCCTGCTATTCTCAATCCCAAAAGAGGACAAACAGAGCGAAGTAGCATCCCGCTTCAGGATACTTCTAATCGCAGGCATTATGTACCTTGCAGTATATACCCTAAGACAGAACACATTAAACGTAAGCACAGGCACTTACCTTGGAAGACTTACATTCTTTCTCATCTACCTCCTCATGCTCTACTTTGCACTCCTCATCTTCTCCATCTCAAACCAGAAAATAAAAAAAACATACATCTACACGATGCATGCTTTCTCCATATTACTGGGACTCTCCATACTCTTTACAGGCCTCTTCATAGACAGGGCCACCATCAATCCTGAAATCATTGACACATACAACACACTTGAACTGGCTAAAGGCCTGTTTTTTCCATATCTGACCATAATACTCCTCCTGCTAATAATAATCCCTGCCCTTACACTAATTTATCGATACCTGAAGTACAGAAAACAAGAGCAACAGCCATCAGCCCTTATATTCCTGTGTGCTATCTCCTTTCTCCCGATACCCTTCGCAGACATGTTTCTAAATGCACATTACCAGTACATCTTCTCACTCATCGCCCCCGTAATGGCCATTCTGCTCATCGCAGCAACCCTATTCAAAACAGGCCACTTAAAGCAAAAAACAAACGTAACAATGGCAACGCTACTCGCCTCAGTCATACTCGTAAGCTCACTATTCATCTTCAACGCATACGAAACATCAGAAAACATGAAATCAGCAACCATACAGCATTACGAGCAGCAAGAGATGCTGATCGCAAAACAGACCGCAAACTCAATAGAACTATACACAGACAGTATAATTGAGAACGCAGAAGTAACTGCCAGACACCCTGACATATCATCCGAAGACCACAAAAAAATAGAGGGTGTGCTCAAAAGAATGTACGAAAGAATCTCGCCTTCATCTAAAGACCTCATCATTACGCGCCTCGACAGGAACGGAACACTGCTCGTAAAATACGCAAAAACAGAAGAATTCAGAAAAAAAGGAATAGGAACAGACTTCACAAAAACAAAACCAGACAAAAAAGACATAAAAGAAGTAATAGACACCCACGAGACAAAAATATCAGAGCCCTTCATAGGCACAATAGTCCACACACCCGTCATCACAATCCTTGCCCCCATATTCAAAGATAATGAATTCGACGGCATACTGAGAGTCGCCATAGTCATAGACGAATCCATTGTAAAAAAATACATAACACCAATCCACTCCGGCACCACAGGCCATGCATCCATCATCATCAGCGGCATGGAATTCAGCGGCAAAGCACGAAAAAAAGAGGAAACCCCCGCACTACATTCATACAACAATCAGGACATAATAGAAAAAATAGAAAAAGGCGAACACAACACAATAAAGCACAC
>QMVA01000046.1 GCA_003660865.1 Candidatus Nanohalarchaeota archaeon
GTGCAATTTTAGCATCCAGCAAACTTCGTTTGCCCGGATAGTTAACACCTCTTGGTTTATTGGTTCTGTTTGTCCAGTTAGTGACGGCGTGGACTATAGTGAAAATTGGAGAATCCTAATATTTTCTATTGCCAGTTCATACACCATATACAAGAAAAAATACAAGCACCTTCACTGCGAACTTTAAAAAGTATCAAACAGAATAAAAGACTATGCTCGAACTACTAAAAAAATACGACATCCATCCGAAAAAGAACCTTGACCAGCACTTCCTTGTGGACAGCAACGCCATCAAAAAAGAGATTGATGCAGCAGGCATAAAAAAAAACGAAACAATCCTCGAAATCGGTCCCGGACCGGGCACACTCACAAAAGAACTCATAAAACTCGCAAAAAAAGTAATAGTAATAGAACTTGACAAATCACTTGCAGACCTTCTGAAAAGTGAATACAAAGACACAATCGAAATAATAAACAACGACGCACTCAAGATAGACTACCCCCCGTTCGACAAATGCGTATCAAACATCCCATACTCAATCTCCGGAAAACTCACCATAAAGCTGGGAGAGATAAGAAAACCCGCAGTCCTTATGTACCAGAAAGAATTCGCAAAGCGCCTCATAGCAAAAGCAGGAGAAAGAGACTACTCAAAAATATCCGTAATGACGCAATACTACTTCACACCGGAATATATCGCAAAAGTACTAAAAACCAGCTACTATCCTGCACCAAAAGTAGACTCAGCCATAGTGCGCCTTATTCCAAAAAAGAAAAACCCAAAAGTAAAAGATGAAAACATGTTCAAAAAGACAGTAAGCGCACTATTCTGCCACAAAAACCAGAAAGCGAAAAAATCATTTTATCACTCAAGACACATGTTTGACCTCAGCAAAGATGCATCAAAAGACGTCGCAGAGAACATACCCCTGAAAGAAAAGAAAGTGTACGAACTCACGCAAAATGAAATCATCTCAATCTCAAATTATATATCCGCACACCTGCCACAGGAAACCAGGCAGGCCTAAGTCTGCTCAAGATACTTGTCAATCTCCCATTTTGTGACCTGGAGCCTGTACTCATCCCACTCCATTATCTTTGAGCGCACATATAATGGATACAAATGCTTGCCCAAAGCATCTGCAATCACTTTATCTTTCTTCAACTCAGATATTGCATCAAACAGCGAGTAAGGCAAAGTCCTAATATTATTATTTACTCGTTTTTCATCGTCAAACTCATAAACATTTTCCTCAACAGGAGAGACAAGCTTAAGCTTTCTCTTCATCCCATCCAGCCCTGCCTTGAGCATCACAGCAAACGCAAGATAAGGATTGCATGACGGGTCAGGGCACCTAAGTTCCGCCCGGGTTGACTGCTCCCTCCCTTTGGAATAATGCGGTATCCTTATAAGAGCTGAACGATTGGTTTGCCCCCAGCAGATATAGACCGGCGCCTCATACCCCGGAACTAGACGTTTATATGAATTGATAGTAGGCGCAAGAACAGATACCATCGCAGGTATATGTTCAAGCTGCCCTGCAATGAACTGTTTTGCAGAAGAAGATATCTTGTAGTCATCATTCGCATCAAAAAACACATTTTTACCGGACTTTATATCAAACAAACTCTGGTGGACATGCATCCCATTGCCGTTTTCACCGAATATAGGTTTCGGCATGAATGTCGCATGCAGCCCGTAAGCATGCGCAATAGACTTGACAGTAGCCTTAAAGCTAATCGCACTATCCGCAGTAGTCAGAGCATCAGAATACTTAAAATCAATCTCATGCTGCCCTGGCGCAACCTCATGATGGCTCATTTCAACAACAATGCCGAAAGACTCAAGAGCAAGAACAATATCGCGCCTTACATCAGATGCAAGATCGCGGGGCGCAAAATCAAAATATCCTGCGCCGTCATGTGGAAGCGTAGTAAGTCCGCCTGACTCCGTCTTCTTGAACAGAAAAAATTCAAGTTCCGGGCCGACATTATACTCAAAGCCCATCTGCTTTGCCTCAGCTATCACTTTCCTGAGTATATAGCGCGGATCCCCCTCAAAAGGCTTGCCCTCCGGCGTATACACATCACAAATCAGGCGCGCATAAACGCAATCCTTCGACATCCATGGAATCAGCGCATAAGTATCCGGATCTGGCTTGAGATACATATCACTCTCGCATATTCTCGTAAATCCCTCGACAGACGACCCGTCAAACCATGTACCTTTTTCAAGAGATTCATCCATCCTGTCAACAGGAATTGTAACCGACTTTATCATACCATGAATGTCCGTAAAAATAAGCTGCACAAACTCAACCTTATCATTTTTCGCCCTCTCAATTATTTCACTTGCCTTGTCTTTTTTCATACCAAACACCTCAGACTTTAACATATTATATGTGATTTCCACTATTAATATACTTATTCAAAGATTACTGAAACAAAACCACAAAAAGTCCACCAATATTTAAATATATGTTCAGCAATAAGACATATTTACACACAATCCTAAACAAACAGTGATCATATGACAATAGACGAAAACGACCGCAAACTGCTCAATGCCCTTTTAAGCGACTCAAAAGCATCACTAAGGAAGACCGCAAAAAAAGCAGGCGTATCCGCCGCCACAACCATGAAGCGCATAAAGCGCCTTGAAAAGGAAGGATACATCAAGAGATATTCTGTGTTTCTGGATTATGAGATGCTTGGTTTTGATATTGATGTGCTGATTGACATAAAGATATCTAAGGGGAAGTTGTTTGAACTTGAAAAAAAGATTGCAAAATCAAGGAATGTGTTTGCTGTGTATGATTGTACAGGTGAGTTCGATGCCGTCATCCTTGCGCGCTTCAGGAACCGGCGCGGGATGGATGGATTTTTGAAAAAGATACAGAAATACGACTTTGTAGAGCGCACAAACACGCGCCTCATACTAAACACAATCAAAGAAGAAAACATTTTGGTGTAGGTATTTTTGAGTGTTTTTGAGTTAAGTTTATATAATTAAGTGTCCTAATCATATAAGTGCACAGTTACCTCATAGTAGAGACATACTCTGTGCAAAAAATACATATAGATATTAAAATATGTGTGATGGTGATTGAAAATGAAAACAGATAGCGATACCAGAACTGCGGTGATAGTTACAGATGATCTAATTTATGTCCCTGTATGCGGAAATGGAGGAGATATTAATCGGTTATATACTAATCTTTTTGCATGCATAGATAGGGAAAGTGGAGAGCCTCTAGGTATTTACCTGCATACGGGCAAAGATTTTGAAGAAACAGATTTTGAAAAATTGAGGCAATCACGAGTTGATTTCATCAGAGAACAAGGCGGAGAATTATATATGTTAGCGAGGTATTCTGACAGAAAGCACTTAACTGCTTATCATATAACAACCGAGGATCAAATAGAGCAATTACAGGAAATGGGTCTCCTTACACCAGAGGCCCTGAGCAAGTTGGGATATGAAGAATTTGTTGATATCGATACTGGATCTCCCGTAGTAGGTAATAGCATAAGTACAGCAAATGAGGCAATGGATGATCCAGGGATTAAAGGAACAGAGGTAGATTATAGATTGAATTATACTGATCCGGATTATCTGGGAGATGTGCTTAAATCTGAGACAGATACACCCCATAACCCACTTGCAGAAATAACTAGAGACATCCTTGGCGATCATCCAAAAGACAGAAAACCATATGAATAATAAGAATATTTGGTAGGATAATCATAACCTGAAAAACCATTTGCTTTTCAAGTCGAATCTGAACTGGAAGCCACCACAGAACATCCTAAAACGAATTAACAGCCAATACTTGAATCCTCATCCATCTACGGTGGATGCAATTTCCAACATCGGCGAATATCCATTTGTATGACTATTTGTGGAAGTAATACCTGCCTTGTCTAGTAGACATGTACCCAGAGGGCATAGGATTATCAAACCAAATAAATATCGTTGTCTATAACATCTTATTTCGTGATACTATGAATACAGTTGCACAGCTAAACGAAGCACATAGAGACATAGATTCACATAGTGCATATTCTGAAGCGCAAGAAGATTTCAGCAATAGGAATCAATACATTGAAAACATAAGCAATTTGGAAGAATATGCGGATTCAAGAGTTAGGGGTTATAGGTCAATATGGCGCAACCAAAGTGAGATAGAACGTAATGGAGAATCGAAGGTGCCTGAACAAAAAAAAATACCGCCGCTTTATGAGTTTTTGACTACAGTTTTTGGAAACGGCAAAGAAGAGACATTCACAGATGGAATAACCTCATATGAATTTAAAGACAATAGGCTCAATGCAATTACCAGAATGAATCGATTTGAGATCGAGTCAAAAGATTTAATAGATTCTCTAAGAGATCATAATAAACCATTCTGTGAATATATTGGCCTTTTCGAAGAACTTGTAAGAGACATAAAAAGCATACGCAAAGGATTAAAACAACGCTATGTTAATACCTACAGAGAGGTTGCCGAAGGGTGTGTAGAGGATAATTCTGAACTCAGGCAGAAAGAGCTACGTACTGAGCGAATCGATATAAACATGGAAAAATACTTTCTGCAATGGAAAAAGTTCGAAGATGAATCTCTTAAAGGAATATATGACCTTGTAACTGAAATCAACAAGACATTGGATTTAGGACCATGTGATCCGTTTGGAAATCCTGATGACTCAGAGGCCCATGAAAGAATGTTCGGATAAACACAACAAAAAGCATATTAACTCCAACAGCCAATATATCCTTATGCCGCGCTTATCAACTCTCAAAGTATTTCTCGACAGGCTGTATGATACCGATACTGGTAGCAGTCTCAAAACTGGCGCTCATACAAAGAAAAGAAAGAAAGACACCAAACAAAAAGGCATAATCCTCCGCGGCAAAGGTTACGTCAAAAAAATAGCCCTGTGCGTAAACGCTACCAACGAAACCATACAATTAGCAATTGACTCCAAAGCAGACATGCTTATTGCACACAATATCGAGGAACTTGATAAGACTGTCGCAGAAAAGAAATTCGCAATTCTCAAAGATACCCGTATTACACTATACGTCACCGGAATGTCAATGGATACACTCTACGTCTACGGCACAGACTATATTCTCGCAAAAGCAATCGGCTTAAAATCTACACAGCGCCTTGAAAAGAAAACAAAACGCGGCCTTTTCGGCACATCAAGAATCAGCACATACCAAATGTTCCAAAGGCGCATAAACTGGCTCACGCACGAGGCATCTGAAGCATATCAAAACAACAAAGAAACAATCAAAAAGGCAGCAGTTTGCATGGGCGAGACACCAGAAGAGCACATACTAAAAATAGCAGTAGATAATAGCTGCAACACCATCCTCTGCAACACAGGAAACATTGCACTGAAAACATCAGCAAAAGACCTGAACATCAACCTTTTCATCGCAAACTACACTGCAACAGAAAAACTGACCCTCTTGGCACTCAAAAAAATAATCGACGACAAGTTCACAACAAAAACAGTTCTTCTTGACGAACCAGATTACTAAACACTACCCACAGGAATTGACTCTATGAACATAAAAAAAAACATAGATAATGTACTCAATACAGTTGGCTCCAAAGCAATCGTAGTCATAGCAGTCAAATACGCAAACCTGGAACAGATAAAAACTGTACTCAACGCTGGTGCCACCAACCTCGGCTTCAACACCTACCAGCAGATGGAAGAAGTTAAAAAGATAATAGACAACCACGTAAAACTTCACTTTATAGGCACACTGCAGAAAAACAAGGCAAAAAAAGTCATGGCACTAAACCCTGCGCTGATACAAAGCATAGACTCAGAAGAGCTATGTCAAAAAATCAACAGCGCAGCAAAAAAATCAGACAAAATCCAGGACATACTGATACAGGTAAAAACAGACACTAACAAAACAACAGGTATATCACCGCCAAATCTGGAAAAACTCTTAAAAAGCGCAGATATCATGAGCCACATAAATATCCTGGGCCTGATGACAGTCCATCCATACTCAGACAACCCCGAAAATTCAAGACAATACTTCAGCAAAATGAACACATACTTCAAAAAATCCTCAAAGATTCTCAGGAATAAACCAAAATACTTGTCCATGGGCATGTCAAACGACTACAAAATCGCAATAGAAGAAGGCGCAAACATGGTAAGAATCGGAAGCGCAATATTCAGATAATTCATTTAGATGATTTGGTTTTCTTTGTAGATAATTGTTCTACGACATCTGACAAATTCTCCACCTGCCTCGATGTAAAATCCTTACTTCTCTCTCTTATTAACCTGTCTTTATAACCCATAGAAATACCCCGAACAACTTTATAATATTAATCAGTACATTATTATACAAACTGCAAAGACAATAATATATACATATCTATAGTAAAAGTCATAACTATTTGGACTATATGACTTTTCCATATGATTAAAAATCACTTTGTGATTTTTATCATCCAGCGAATCTTTGAGATTCGCCCGGATAGTTAACGCCTCTTGGTTTATTGATTCAGTTTGTCCAGTTAGTAACGGTGTGAACTATACTTGAAAAGTTACTTTAAGAAACTCACAAATACGTATACAGAGATGCATCAAATGAAAATAACATTCAAAACAGATGATCCGATAATCATCGGAAGCGCAATCATAAAAGGAGCCACCATAAAGCAATCAGACGAACATCTCAAAAAACTAATGAAGGAAACAGAAAACAAAGCAAAAGACAAGTGGAACATAAACACCCTAAAAGAAGAAAAAATATTCAAAAACTACCGCCTGCTCTGGAAAAAGCATAGGATGGACTACAACAGATACCGCTCATCAGGGGACAGCTTAATAAGAAGAATCCTTAACAACAAGCACCTCTACAACGTAAACAATGTAGTCGATGCCATGAACATCCTCTCCACACAAACGGGATACTCAATAGGAGTATATGATCTTGATAAAATTACCGGGGACATAACAATCCGAAAGGCCAAAAACGAGCAATTCGAAAGCATTGGCACAAAAAAGGATATTACCCTGAAAAACGAACTTGTGGTGGCAGACAGCACCAAGGTGCTTGACCTTGGAATCTCCACATCATCAACAGAAAAGGCAAAAATCACAAAATCCACGAAAAATATATTGATCAATGTGTATGCAGTATCAGAAGACACGCAGAACATTAATAAAGCACTGGACCAAACAATAAAGTTAATAACACAATTTGCAGGCGGAACAGTGACCTGCAGCGAAATATTCAAAAACGATGTGGCATACATGAAAGAAAAAGAAGAAAAACAGGACCTTGGACTGACAGTAAAGAAATCAGAAGACTTTTCTGAATGGTACACGCAACTCATCCAGAAAGCAAAACTTGCAGACTATTCATCAGTATCAGGATGCATCGTATTCAGGCCGGACTCATACAGTATCTGGGAAAAAATGAAGGACTACATAGACAAAAAAATCAAGGCACTTGGCCACAAAAACGTCTATTTTCCCCTCCTCATCCCCGAGAAACTCCTCACAAAAGAAGCAGAGCACATAGAAGGGTTTACTCCGGAAGTGGCATGGGTTACACATGCAGGTGAAAACAAACTCCCTGAGCGCCTTGCAATCAGACCGACATCAGAGACAATCATGTACGAATCATACTCCGACTGGATACGCTCCCACCGCGATCTGCCGCTCCTTCTGAACCAGTGGTGCAACGTAGTGCGCTGGGAATTCAAGCACGCAAAACCATTCCTGAGAACCCGCGAATTCCTCTGGCAGGAAGGACACACTGCACACGCAACAAAAGAAGATGCAGACAAAGAGGTAATGACAATACTCGATGTATACCGCGACTTCATGGAAAACATCCTCGCGATACCCGTACTCACAGGCAAAAAAACAGAATCAGAAAAATTTGCAGGTGCACTCTACACAACAACACTTGAAGCGCTCATGCCCGACAAAAAAGCGCTTCAGATGGGCACGTCACACTGTCTTGGACAGAACTTCGCAAAAGCATTCGACATAAAATTCATTGACGAAGATGAAAAAACAAAATACGTCTGGCAGACCTCATGGGGTGTAACAACGCGTATGATAGGTGCACTGATAATGATGCACTCCGACGACAAAGGACTCGTACTGCCACCGAAAATCGCACAGACACAAATAGTCATAGTCCCGATAATATTCGACAAGACAAAAAAAGAGACAATAGACAAATGCAGGGAAATAAAAGAATCCCTTGAAAGCGAAGGATACACAGTAATACTCGATGACCGCGAGGAACACAAAGCAGGGTTCAAATACAACGAATGGGAACTAAGAGGAATTCCTATAAGAATTGAACTCGGACCCCGCGACATCGAAAAAAAGCAACTTGTAATCGTAAGACGTGACACATCAGAAAAAACATTCGCAAAAGAAGAGAACATGATACCTGAACTCAAAAAATCACTGGAAGACATGCAAAAAGACCTGTACGACAAGGCAAAAAAACACATGAATGACAACATACACGAAGCACAAAACATGGAAGAATTCAAAAAAAACATTGACAATGGCATGATCCTTGCCGGCTGGTGCAAAAGCCCGGAATGTGAAGAGAACATAAAAGACGAAACCGGCGCAACAGCGCGTCTGATACCCTTTGACAACAAGGTCAAGGGTAAATGCGTATTCTGCGGGAAACCCGCAAAGCACATAGTATACTTCGCAAGAGCGTATTAGTTCTGAATTCAATATATAGCTGGCGCTTAAGAATGATTATTACTTAACTTCGCCACTTCTACATAGCTCACGCTAATTTTGTCAGTAATGTCATTTGACAGTTGGTGTTTACCACCGCAATTTTAGTGATTTATCCTCATAAATTCTGGTAAAATCCTCCAAA
>QMVA01000047.1 GCA_003660865.1 Candidatus Nanohalarchaeota archaeon
GATTTGTTGGATGCTAAAATTGCATAGCAATTTTAAGCATATGGTGAAGACATTTGTCCATTTTTGGCTTTGCCAAAAAGCTTGGCATGTAAGTGCCATGAAATAGTTATGTCTTCAACTATAATTTCGGAAATGGAGAGGGTGAGGGTGAGGGTGAGTGTTAAGGGGCGATAACTTATGTATGAGTTAAATGTTGAGACGAAAAGGAAAGAGGAGATTGTTGATATTACAGATGATGTGTCGAGGGTTGTTGCTGATGCGGGGGTTGATTATGGGGCTTGTGTTGTGTTTGTGCCGCATACGACAGCAGGAGTTACTGTCAATGAGAATGCGGATCCTGATGTGAAGAGCGATATGCTGCTTGGGTTAGGGGATATTGTGAAGAACGATGCCCGATTCAGGCATGCAGAGGGAAATTCAGTTGCGCATATCAAGTCAACGCTTGTAGGATGTTCTGTTACTGTGCCTGTGAAGGATGGGAAGATTGCGCTTGGAAGGTGGCAGGGGATTTATTTTTGCGAGTTTGACGGGGGGCGCAAGAGGAAGGTCCGGGTTTTGGTTAAGTGACATTTTTACTTTTTTTTACACCGTATCCTTTCTTCTGCAATAGTCTATATATTGCATCAACCCCGGGCTTATCCCTGATAAGAATTACGTTTTTGCAGTCCTCTGCTGCTGCGGGGATTTTCAGTAATCTCATCATGGACTTGTTGGAAAGTATCTCATGGGCAAGCATACTGTCCTTGAATACAAGACATCCTGCGCAGTCCATTATTTCAATTTCGCCGTACTTTGACGAACTACTGTGCACAATAGAGGTTATAGTAGTCGGGAGTGGTTTTACTGTATGTTTTTCCAAAAATGCCAAAATCTTTTCATTATCGTAGCCGCAAGATACGGATTTCAGCACAGATTCCTTTGATATTTGGTATATGCAATATTTATCTATCTTCTGGGGGTATGCAAAATGCGAAATTTCAGATATCATCTTAAGATCTGTATCAAGACTTACAAGAATCTCATTATTAGGCTGTATAATCACCTGAGTATCTTCATGTTTTGTGCTTTCATTCTTTTTGGAATACACATTATTAAACAGGATTTTTCCGAACTTAGAAAGCCTTATGTTTTCAATAATACCATTTTTTGATTCAGATATCTCCAGCAATCCGATTCTATGCAGGTTCAGGTAGATGTCATTTAATATGCTTTTGACTTCATCTTCCAGTTTCTTTTCAGATGCACCATCAACCTCTTCATAGTAATCATAATAATAATCAGACCATAAGTTTTTAATGGTTTTAAAATTTATGTCCTGTCCAAGATATGATGAAAACATTCCTGTATTGACCCATGCATCCGGCTTCCTGTTCAAATTTGATAATATTATGGCTGTCGGGTCGTACCGGGACATTAGTTCCTCATTAGAATTATCACGATATCTAAGATGACATTTCCTGTGTGCAACTATAGTGCGGCATTTTTCCAGTATCTCTATTGTGTATGCATCATCGTACGTGTTAAACAGCCTGAATCCTTCACCTGTAATGAAAGCAATATCGCAGTTCAATCCTGTGCTTTTTTTGGTCCTTACCCATTTGTTCGTGGAACATATTAAAAAAAGGAGTTCCTGTTCTTCTTCATTGATATCTGTAAGTTCCAGTATGATTTTATGTGATTTTTTGGATAGCCGGGCATTTTTGTTCACTTTCGCATCTGTCGATATTATCGCAATCATGTATTTTCGTATGTTTTCAATGATATTACATGACACAGGGATCAATTTTTCAGAAGAATACATCGCAGATTCAATCTGTTTTTTCTTCTGGTCCAACTCTTCAATATATTCTTTTGCAGTTATATCATACAATTCCTTTGGAATCGCTACACGATTAAGAGAGTGATAGATATCGCCGATTGGGACAAGAAAACCTGTTAAAAAAAGCTTTTTTATGTCTTTTTTTTCTTTATATTTTTCAGCATAGTTATACCTGTCAACTATATCTCTTGATGACGGGCTGCTGTAACTCCACATAGACACTTTCCTGTCGTTTAGTGGATATTTCTGAACCAGTTTAGATGCCTTGATGTCATTATTGTTGTCAAGGACATACCTGAGAATCTCTTTTTGCTGTTTTGTAAGATTGTGATATAATTTATGCCTGTTTTTTATAATGAAAACATAGAGCATTGTAGCGCAGTATACTTTCGATAGTGTTGTATTAAATGATTCATTATAGGTATTGTTTATGTAAGATAGCAATATTCTTATCTCGTCACTTGAATACATGAACAGACCTTTCATTAATGTGTCATAATCCGCGTGATATCTTTTGTTTACATATTCATCTGTAAGGATGAAAAAATATTCAAGAGGAAGTATCACTAAATCATCTCTCCTGAAAAGAATTCCAAAGTCCTCAAGAACCTCAATTTTTCTATGTAAAGTATCGCTGAATTTCTGTTCAATATCATGTATACTGGCTTCGCCGTTTTTTCGATATACATGAAATATTATGTCTGTAAGATCATCTATGCGTTCTATCCGGGAAAATATATCTTTTGTTTTATTAAAATTAACCAGTTCCCTGTAGACTTTGTTATCCAGCGGTGTGGATTTTTTCTTTTCTGTCTGGGTGTATGCCATCTGTCGTTTTGTGAATATTTTTTTTAATCTCTCAT
Source organism: Candidatus Nanohalarchaeota archaeon (assembly GCA_003660865.1). GTDB lineage: Archaea > EX4484-52 > EX4484-52 > EX4484-52 > B79-G9 > B79-G9. The sequence goes on from QMVA01000047.1 coordinate 2,683, forward strand.
GCGGCATTTTTTTTATAAGTTCAAACATGACGTTTGATATGTCCGGTTTTAGATACATTATATCATCTCTATTATATGGATGCTGCTGATTTTACTACTTCTTTGACTTTTTTCAGATTACTTTCTTTGACAATGATTGCCTGTGAATTGCTGGTTTTGACGATGATGTGCTCTAGTTTCTCTTTTTCAAGATGCTTTTTGATGGAATCTATGAGTTCATTATCATATGAATTGATCATGTAAACCTTTTCGATGTCAATACTGTTTTTCAGTGAAGCTTCCATGAAAGATACAGGAAGTTCATAAGAATTTGATTTAAAGAATGCTTTATGTGTTGTGATGCATGACTTATTTAGCTTATAGATTTCTTTGCCGCAAGTGCATGATATGAATTTTGCATATTCTGAAAGCTGCTTTTTCAGGAACATATCTGAATTACTGAACTTCAACTCAACCTTGTCATCTGCCCTGAAATTCAAATCAAGGCTTCTTTTATCTGAATTATAGTCTATGACTTTCGGGAGATGACCGTCAGCAATCAGTTTTTCATTGAGTTTATCTGCATTTTTTAAAAGAAAGTGAGTATTATCTAGCTTGAGTGCAATGTGGTCATTGTAACGCGATTCCAGTATCTTTGCTGTTGCAGCGTCAGGAAACTCGATGATAGATGTGGCGCCCGTATCTTTTATTTTTTCTGCATGCGCGCCGTAGGATTCAAGTTCATAAGCTACATTATCTGCAAGACCTTTGCTGTCGGCAATACTTCTAAAAAATGCTAATATGTCTTCAATTTTTTCCCCTGTCTCAATGCATGCAAGAATCTTTTTTTTATCGATTTTCAGGTGATATACTTTGTCTTCACTTAGCAGTTTCGTATACTTTTCCAGGCGGATAAAGATTTTCTCGTCAAAATCTTCCAGGGGCACAAAGACTTCGAAAGTAGGCAGTATTTTTGCGTATGTCGGATGTGCTTGTACGTCTTGTGAATGGACTGTCCTGCATTGGGTAGTGCATCTGAAGGCAGTTATATGTTCTGCTGGCGGCAGCCCGGGCTTAGGGGTAGTGTATGCCAGATCGACAAGGTTCATCATATATGGAATGGTTTCCAGAAAATATGTAATATAGCGACCTTCTACTTTGTGAAACGCGCGGGGATCATTGTCATGTACTTCTGTCTCTTTGCCATGCATTTTTTGTTCATAAAAACAGTAATAGAAGTTCGGGTCTTTCTCACGTTTACCTGTGCCAGGGTATTTTGCGCGGTCAAGTATAAGATTGGGATGGTTTTTTTTGACATAGTCTATTAGTGATTTTGTCTTATACCACCTGCCGGGCTCAAGAGTGCCCAGTATGTTTAGAAGAGTCTTTCTGACATAAGGATATTTTGTGTATTGCTGGGCATTTATTCCACTGCCTCTTATGCTGAAGCGATTGCCATAGACCTGTTCTGCATAGATGGGCAGATTGTAAAATTCTGGTTCTATTATTTCAGTGTCGCATAATATATTGAGTATTTTCTGCTCTTTTTCATGACTGTTGAGGTCCATGTATGTTTCCCAGTTCTGTTTCAGAACGCATAGTTCATATTCAGGATATTCTGTGTGCCTGCGCCGCCTGTAATAATGACTGGTCACTCTGTCAACCGTGCCGACTGATTCTTTTCTGAGCAGTCCCAGTTCCCGGCATATCTCGTATATGAATGGTATCCATTGAGGGTCGCCTGAACTATCGCCCCATTCGCGGGCATATCCGGCAATTTTTTCTCTGGTGCTCATCTGCCGGTTTAACTTTCTCAATACCGGTACCGGGATGTTATCCTCTCTTTTTGTCAATATGACGCTGTTTGATTCAATGTATCTTATGAATTTGTATATGTCTTTGCGTATGGATGCAGGACTGAAACTCTTTATTGCCGAATCATCCGGCGCATCCATTGTTTTGATGCCTGTGCTCATTTCTGTGCCGCCTCCGCATCTTTGTCTTCATTGGCAGACACGGATTTGATGACAAACCCGGCAGACCTTATAAAACGCTCTTCTGTTTCCTTTTTTATTTTCGGGGTGAATAAGTATTTGTCCTGCAGGCAGAAGACATCTTTTCTTGACTTCATCTTGTAGAGCAGTGACAGATCATTGACCTCGTATATGGCAAGATTTTTGTGTATCAGGAAGTTGCCATGTTTTGACTCGATATTATCAAGTAATTTTTCAATTCCCGGGAACCATTCTTTTGTTTCGCGCCTGATTTGTGTTATGTTTTCTTTGCGCGATAGTGCATGACCTGTCTTTTGCAGGGAGAGGGAGAGTCTTAATTTATTGCTGTCCTGCATTTCAATATCAAAGTATTTTAGTATCTGGAGTGCTTCGTATTCATTCAGGACTTTGATGTCTGCGTGATATGTCCCGCCAGACTCCTGCTTTATTGTCTGTGCGGGTTTTTTGCGGGATTCATTGTGCTTCCTTAAATATATTTTGCCGGTGATTTGCGCGGATTCTATGAACCCGGATTCTAAGAGCGTGTTTTTTATGTCTGTGTATTTTCCTTTGTATTCATCATCACCGCCATACTGGCTATCTTTTTTGTATTTTTTAAGTGTTTTTACCAGGTCATCTTCACTGTACCATTTGTCCTGCGGCATTGCCTGGAGAAGGGAGTATAGTTTTTTTTCTGTATCATTCTGTTTCTGTAGTATGTATGACTTCAATGTGGATTGCATGTCATCCATGTCTTTTATGTATCTTTTTTGGGCATTATGGTACAGGCCTTTATTGGTTGCGCTGACAATATCATCTGCCAAACCTGTTTCTGCACATATGTTTTTGTCATTTGATCGTATTTTTTTCATCAGCAGTTCTTTTAGTATTTTTCTTTGGGAATTGCTCTTTATTGATGTGGGGGCAATGTCAACGCCAGGTACTGCCGGGATTGCGCATGCATCTCTTATCTCTTTTGGTATGTAGAATTTGTAATAATCTGTCTTATCTGAACATTTCCAGGACAGGTTTGGCGGGTCAAAAAAGAGCAGTCCTGACGGCACAATTAGGGATAACACTTTTTTGATTGAGCGCATGTTGCACCTGCTCCACGAGTTACCGCGAAATATTATACCATATATTTTCGAGAGAGTATGTTTGCCGGGATTGATTAATAAGTAGTTTATGAAGTTCTTAGCATCAGTATCCAGTGATGTATATAGATCGGGTATATCTTTTGGAAGTTTTTGCGCATACGGGAGTATTGCACAAACCAGTTCATCCTTTGACTTACTGTGCCTGGTATCAATATCTTTGTTTTTTGCAAATGTTTTAAGTGAACTTATCTGCATGGCTTCAAGCATTTCCTTTGTTTGGGTGTCTGTTTCTGGCATCTTAAACATATCCTTTTTTTTGTTTATGACGATGACGGCTCTTTGAATTCGCTTCTTATCTCGTATTTATACCCACGCTCTGTTAAAAACATCTGGCGGTTAGAAGAGAAATCCTGGTCTCTTGTATCGCGTGTGACGATTGTGTAAAAATGCGCGACAGACCCGTCTTTTTTCGGTCTCAGTAGCCTGCCGAGGCGCTGCGCTTCTTCCTGTCTTGAGCCAAATGTCCCGGAGACCTGCACCATAACATTTGCATCCGGTAAATCTATTGCGAAGTTTGCTACTTTTGAGACTACAAGCAGGTTTATCTCTCCTGAGCGGTATTTGTCATAGAGTTCTTTTCTCTTGCGGTTGGATGTGGCTCCTGTGAGCAAGGGGGCGTCAAACATTTTTGCAATGCGGCGCAGCTGCTCTAAGTACATACCGACTATGAGTATCCTGTTTTTGCGCGCTATATGATATTCTACGATTTTCTTTGCAGTTACCAGTTTCAGCGGGTTCTCAGCAGCAACGCGGTATTTTGACCTGTAGGGTGCTGTGGCATATTTCATGCGCTGGCTGTCTTCCATAGGTATCCTTATTTCATTGCATAATGCCTCTGCTATCCATGACTGTTTCTCCAGTTCTTTCCAGGGAGCATCATATTTTTTCGGACCTATTAGAGAGAATACTTTTTTTTCAAGACCGTCTTCTCTTATGAGTGTGGCTGTGAGGCCGACGCGGCGCATTGCCTGCAGTTCTGCTGTGATTCTAAATACTGGTGCAGGAAGTAAATGCACTTCATCATAGATTATCAGACCCCATTTGCGGGAATTGAAAATTGCAAAATGCGGGAATTCTGCATTATCCTCATCAGAATCTTTGGCTTCACTGGTGTCGTTGTTTTTTTTCTTTTTTGTTTTATAGGTGAGTATCTGGTATGTCGCGATTGTGACTGGCTTTATCTCCTTGATTTCCCCTGAGTATTCACCGATGTCATCCTGTGAAAGAGTAGTCTTGTCAACAAGCTCGTCTGCCCACTGTCTTGCAGCGATGATGTTTGTTGTTATTATCAGTGTGTTGCATTTTAGTTTTTCCATGATGCCCATGCCCACGATTGTCTTGCCTGCGCCGCATGGAAGGACGATGGTCCCTGAGCCGCCGCGCACATCACCGCCTGCGTAGAATGAGTCAACAGCTTCTCTCTGATAGTCGCGAAGTCCAAATGGAAATCCTTTGCCTGTGATATCTAATGTATCAACTGGCATGAATTCTCCTGTTATGTAGCCTGCAAGGTCTTTTACAGGGTAACCAATTTCTGTCAGCGCCTGTTTGATATGACCTCTCTGTTCGGCACGCACTTTGATTGTGTGCGGGTCGCACTGCTCAACCAGGAGCCTGCTGAGTTTTTTGTGATTCCATAACTCTGTTATCAATACGGAATCTTCGCTTTTTAAGAGAAGGCTGCCGCGGTCTTTTACCATTTCCAGGCAGCCATATCGCGATATTGTGTCTGATATGTCTGTTTTTACATTACCTGGGACATCGTATTTGCTGTATGTTTCCAGGGCATTGATTATGAGTCCTGCGCTCATACCTGCAGCGGCAGCATTCCATAATGAGAGGTTTGTGATGTGATATGTGTGGATATATTCCGGGCTCTTTAAAAGTTCTGCGAACCGTGAGATAAGATTTCTTGCATCTTCATATTTAGGATTGTTTACTTCTAAAAGGATTGATTTGTCTCCCTGCACTATCAGGGGATTTTCAGGATCTGGCATAAGTTTCAGTTTGTATGTTGAATATTTTTATTTGTATTGATTCACTGTCGACAGATGGTGCTGTCGTATAACCCTCAAGTATATTAATCCTTATCGCTCATATATTTCCAAGCGTTGCTTTTATTAACCCCCTCGACATAGATAGAGTATAAATAACGAACTATAACAAGAGGGGATAAACAATGAGTGGAGAAGCAATAGTCACTAGCGATTTATTTCTGCCGTCTAATAAAAAATGTCTTGAGACGTTGGAAAAAATACGTTGAAAAAATGGAGTTATATGTCCTAAATGGTAACTACTCAGCCTAAATATCCGATATTATACTGCAATTCCATGGGTGTTCGGTTAAGGAAAATGAGTCTGAGCATATCGATTTGGAATCACTATTTTTTGCAGGGTAGCGCTTAATATTATTTGTTTATCTTATGTAGTAGAAACTCAGGACATTGGGAAAAATGTAGGCATGCTCACCGAAAATGCAGTCTAAAACCCTGTTGTGAGGATCACAAAAGAGGCAGATGTGTCAAATAAAAGCGAGATACTGCGAGGTATATCTCTTAACCAAACACCTATGAACTGCGCTCAGAATATTACTTTTTGTGGGTTGGATCTTGTACAAAACTTCAAAAGATGTATGTGTCTGTGAGTTGAGCATGGGGTAGGATATGGGCTATGAGCAGGATTATGAGTGATTGAGCATCAAAGTATAGTCAATCCAACAATAATTGACCTTTATATTAGATTGCCATATCATGGAACTTGCGTTCCAAGCTTTTGAAGAATATCGTCTTCAAAATAGTCAATCGATATTGATTTATATGAATACAATGCGGTCTATAATTTGACGATTGACTATAGATGAAATTCTTAAAATATGAGTTTATCATGGAATTAGACAAGTCAAAGAACGAGCCTTCCGGCAAAGCAATGACTGTGGAAGAATTTAATAAATGGTGCGATGACTTGTGAATATCGGCATATCCTGTATTGCCAAAAGACTCAGGAAACTCAAGAAATGAGATTCTGTCTTATTCTGCGCTGTCAAGAAAAAAAATAGGCCAAGTTGGTTCATTCAAC
>QMVA01000048.1 GCA_003660865.1 Candidatus Nanohalarchaeota archaeon
AGATAAGCAACATTGGCTCAAAGAGCAGGGACTATAAAACAGTACAAGAATCAGAAAGACAGACACTCTATCTAAAAAGCAGCGCAGAATTCCTAACAGTTCATCTCTCAAACGCCAGCTCAACCACATCCTTATCTTTAAGAACATGGTTCGGGCCAAGTTTCTGCGCATCAAACTTAGCGCTTTTCCCTGTGACTTTGCCATACATCAGGTGCTTTGCAAAGTCTTTATGTATCTTTTCTGCAACAGCGCGGATAGTTGCGCCTTGTTTCATTATCAGTGGCTCTTTAAAGTCCGGTACTTTTCCAGGCTCTTTCATGTAGATGCGCAACAGCCCCGTCTTCTCAAATAACTGTTTTTTGAACTGTGGGAGGTTTTCGTCTTTTTCTGCTGATATAGTTATGAGTGGATCTTTTATTTTTGATGTTATAGAATACAGTTTCTCTTTTGATGCAGTGTCTATCTTGTTGAGCACCACAAGCAGAGGCACATATACCCTGTTACTTGACACTGAATCAATGAGGCGGTCTATAGTCAGTTTCTCTCTCAGTATTACGTCTGCGTTTATTATGCCGGATTCGTTCAAGATGCCTTTTATTGTCTCTTTTGAAAGGTCCTGCTTTACAGTTGTGCGAAGTATGATTCCGCCCCTGTCTTTCTTTTTGATGTCAACATCAGGAGGCATTTGATTGAGACGCAGACCAATCTTGTACAACTCTTTTTTCAGTATTTCAAGGCAGTGCGGCCGCTCTATATCTATCATGATTATTACAATGTTTGCTATTCTTGCGACAGACAGTATCTCGCGCCCGCGTCCTTTTCCTGCTGCAGCATTCTCTATTATGCCGGGGATATCAAGCACCTGCATCTTTATGCCCTCATAATCAAGGATTCCCGGAACCACAGTAAGAGTAGTGAATTCGTATGCTCCTACGCGCGAATCTGCGTTCGTTATTTTGTTGAGGAGTGTTGATTTGCCGACTGACGGAAAGCCGATAAAGACGCATGTTGCGTCGCCTGTTTTTCGCACGGAATAGCCATGGTCTGAGGTACCTGATTTTTTTGATTTTTCAAGGTCTTTTTGATCTTCCATTTTTGCAAGCCTTGCCTTAAGCTTACCCAGGTGACCCTGCGTTGCCTTATTTGACGGTGTTTTTGCGATCTCGTCAATTATTTCCTGTATTTTCTCAGCAGTTGATGCCATGTGTTATTTTTAGATGCAATAGGTTTTTATATGATTCTTTTTGTTGGACGGCAGAAGGCCATATTCTTACCAATGTCACTACAGAGCATACTGTCTTCCTTCCTTTCGCAGGCGTTCCTTTCTGTATTCATAATCAGGCATGATTGTTTTCAGAAGTTTCCAGAATTTTGGGCTGTGATCTTTATGTTTGATATGGCATAGCTCATGCGCTGCCACGTAATTGATCAGGCTTACAGGTGCTATTACAATCCTAAAGTTGAAATTCAATGTGTTTTTAGATGTGCAGCTGCCCCACCTTTTGTATTGGTTTTTTATGATAACCTTTGGCGGCTCTATACCGAGCATCCTGCTATAGAGACACACAGCTTCTGTTACTTTCCTGCCTGCTTGTTTCCTGTACCAGCCCCATACTGCTGCTTTAATTATTTTCTTGTCTTTGCTATTTCCTGCATTGGGAATTGTTACATACAGGTATTTTCCCATGAGTTTTGCTTTCGCTTTTTCACAGGACCGGACTATTTTGAGCCGGTATTGTCTTCCAAGATACAGGAATGTTTCACCATTGACATGCTCTTTTTGTGAATCTATCTGTGCTATTTCGTCAAACCACAGGATTTGTTTTAGTACCCAGCCTGCTTTCTTTCTGACAAGTCTTTGAATATGCTCTCTTTCGATGTCAGAAGGCACGGATATTTCTACCTGCTTCATTGGATACACACAAAGAGTCGCATTTTTTCTTTTAGTGCTGTAGATTACATCATAATTTATTGTAGTGGTTCCGAATTGTATGCTGTCTTGCGTATATGTAATCATCGCCTAAACCTCGCTCTTGCTAAATCAATAATTTTGAGAGTTTTTATTTCAATCTCATCTGCAGGGTAATTTGCTGTTCTCAAAATTCTCTTGACTTTTCGTCTCATTTCTCTTTTGGTATCTTCTTTCAGTTGCCAGTCTACTACACTGAGTTCATCAAGTGCAGAATATATCTCTTTTGAAATATCTTTTAGCTGATTTAACTTCTTTGTTGAATTATATGGGGCACGTTCTTCCCTGACAGCGGATTTATTTGAATGTTCAATGGATTCGCTGATTATATTGTAGAATGGCAATACATTTGGTTCCACTCCGCTCTTTTGAGCTTGCTTTTCCGGATGCCTCATGTCTTTCAGGATTATTTTTAGTAAATCTAGTTGCTTTGCGGAATTAATTCTCCCGTCTTTGAAGTCTGTGATTATCCTGTCAAGCCGCTCTTTGAGTGATTCATAGTAAACAGGGTCTTCACGCACTTTAAATGTAATTTCATGTTTTAGGGCGTGTTCTATTTCACTTGCCTTTGCTTCATTTGATAGAATCTGCTCTATTTCTTCATCAAATTTTTCTGTAAATATTGATGTTGGCTCCACAAGGTGCGTTATTCCTTCTGCTTTGATGTGCTCTTCTATAAGTTGCCTGACTTTATTGCTGCATTCTTTAAGCGATAGTTGCTCATCGCGGTATCTGTTTCTTGCTCTTGTTCTGATTTCTGCCAGCCATTTGAGGTCTTTGATGAAAGGTATTGATGACGGGTCAGGGTATAACATATCCAGATAATTACTGAATCTTATGAAATAACTATTGAATGTTGTTCTTCGATTTTCAGGCTCTAAAAACAGAACACATTTCTCTTTATCCATGATACACTCGTCAGGGAAAAATCTCATCGCAGCATTGTGCGCTGCCTGCAATCTTGGAAATATCTCTTTTTTGTATTCTGTGTGTATCATTCCTTCGCTTTCTTCAACAGTGAACATATTAAGCGCTTCCTGCAGGTCCTGTGACACCCCCCGGTAATCTACTATAAGGCCATAATTCTTTTTTTTGTATGTCCTGTTTACTCTTGCAATTGCCTGTAATAATGTGTGTTCTTTCAGGGGACTGTCCAGATACATAACCTGCTCAATGGGTGCGTCAAATCCTGTAAGTAATTTATCGCAAACAATGATTATCCGGGGGTTTTCGTCTTCTTTAAATCTCCTGATTACTTCCTGTTCTTCTGTTTTTGACTTGTGGTAGGGTATAAATTCTGCTTCATCATTATGCTTCTTTGAGATTAGCACTTCGCTTGATGGAGCATTTAACTTATCAAGAATCTGTTTGTATTTTACTGCTGCACGTCTTGAACAGGTAACTATCTGCGCTTTGAAGCCATTCGGCTGAATATGTGTTTTAAAATGATTTTTAATGTCATTGCAAATAATTTCAATCCTTTCTGTTGCTGTCTCAATTGCTTCTCGCGTTGCATATTTCTTTTTGATTCTCTCTCTGTCTTTTGAAGAATAATCTGCAAACCACCTGTCAAAAATTTCATCAATAGAGTTACCTCTAACCGATAGTTCAGGCATTCGGCTCTCATAGAATATGTCAACTGTGGCTCCGTCTTTTACTGCCTGCTTATGATCATATATGTCAACATAATCTCCGAATGTTTCTCTTGTGCTTCTGTATTTCTTTGAGATTGGCGTTCCTGTAAACCCGATGAATGTTCCGTTGATGATAGCTCTTCTCATATTTGTAGCAAGTGTCTTGTATTGGGTTCTATGTGCTTCGTCAACCAGCACAAATACATTAGGGTTTTCTGTTAATACAGGATAATCGCATGAAGCATCCTGGAATTTCTGGATGGTTGTCATGATGGTCTGGCCAACAGGATTAGCTAACAATTCCTGCAAGTGCTTTGCGGACTTTGATTGTATCGGGTTTGGGAATCCGCATCTTAGGAAAGTCCCTTTTATTTGTACATCCAGGTCTGTCCTGTCTGTAATGATGACAATTGTTGGATTTGCAAGTGCTTTTACTCTCCTGAGTTTTACAGCTGTCCAGAGCATTGATAAGCTCTTCCCGGAACCTTGCGTGTGCCAGATAACTCCGCCTTTTGCGCTTCTCTTCTTAAGAATTTTTCCAAGGAGGTTGCTAACAGCCCTGTATTGCTGGTATTTGCACAGCTTTTTGACTACTTTTCCCTTTTCTTTTTCGTAAACTATGAAATTCTGGATAATGTCAAGCAGGTTTTCTTTTTTGCAGACGCCGAATAAGAACCTGTCCTGTGATGTAGATATCCTTCCGAGTATTCTTTCAATCTCATTGATGCTGAAAGGATATGGGTCCTTCCATTCAGACCAGTGCCTTTCTTTTGTGAAATTAGTGGCATACTTTGTCTGGTCACGGTATGTTGATACTACTATTTGGGCTGTATTGAATAGTTTGGGGCATCCCGTGGTCCTGTATTTGTCTTCTGATTCCTGGTATCTGACTATCTGTATCATGCCTTCAATCATGGGATTTCTTAATGCAGGGCTTTTGCATTCAATGACAACTATAGGTAATCCATTGACGAATAGAACAATATCCGGCTTGTTTTCTTTGTAATGCCGTATCCTAAACTGCCTGACTACATTGAAGTCATTCTTTTCAATGTTTTTGTAGTCTATCAGCATAACATCATGGCTCTTCATACCGGGAACATTGCCTCTGTCCTGCCGGACAGTGGTTCCCTTTTCAAGCATTGCCTGAATCTTTTCATTGGCTTGCTGAACAGATGCAGACTGGATATTTGTGATGCTGCGCACAACTCTGCCTGTGTTCTCATCACTGATCCATGGGTTTAGCTCTTTGATCTTTTTGGCAAGAATTACAGTCAGGACCGGCTCTTTTAGTGAAGGTCTCAACTCATCAGTGTTTTTTGTGTCTATTTCTGTCCAGCCAAGATGTTGAGTTAATGCCTCAACTGCAGGGTCTTCAACTTCCAGTAGTTCTTTTGAGTCATGAGTCATCATTATAATCACTTCAGTTCTGTTCATGAATAAACTCCGCAGCATTTTTTGTATTTCTTCCCCGAGCCGCATGGGCATGGGTCATTTCGCCCTACTTTTTCGTCAGGTTCTGCTTTGGCGTAATACATTTTGTGGAAACGTTCAATTTCTTTCCTTGAAAAGTGTTCTAGCGGGTCTTTTGTGTGCATGTTGTATTCGTCATAAGTATTGTCAGTGAGAATTGAGTTCACATCTTCTATTTGTATTAATATTTCGTCTGTTCTCTTTTCATCAAAGGCATTCTGTATTTCCGGCAGCATAGACGGGTCATGATACCTGGCAATTTCGATAATAACAAGACTTGTAAAAGTGCGATCGGCGGTTGTATTGAGCAATTTTAGCAAATGCTCTTTAATATCGTCTTTATGGGACGGGTATTTTTTTGATAATGCGAAGAGTGCAGCTGATGCGCTTGATCTTACAAATGTGTCTAATGTTTCGTCTCTTGTGAATTCTTTCAGTGTTTCTATTGCATCTTCGCCGAATGCGTATAGCAGGCTAGGCACGGTTTCTGTAAGCCAGTCATCCAGATCATTTCCGCGGTATCTTATTATGTCAAGCAGAAGTTCAAGTGCTTCTTTGGTTTTTATAATTGCAAGTATGTGTATTGCATGAACCGGTGCCCAGGATCTTTCTTCTTTGTTCCAGCGCCAATTACAGCTATCCTGCAGGAATTTTCTCAGGCAAAAGACTGCATCTTTTCTTTTGGAAATTTCAAGTGCGATTGTTGTGTTTACATAAAGCCCCAGTTCCATCATCATGCCTATAATATGCTCTGTTTTCATTTCAGGCAGTTTTCTTTTCAGTTTGTTCCAATCTATGTCTGTGTGTTCTTCTATAATGTCCTGGAATTCTTCGGATTTCATAGTCATATAGCAGCATCTCCTTTTTTATTGTCGTCTGCGGGTTTTAGTTCTTCATACATTGCTTTTAGCGAATCCTGATAGCCATAGCCTAAGCAATTTGCGTTTGCAATGATAACCTCCAGTCTTGGCTTATAATTCCCGATTATCGTGATGTCATTCAAATCAAGGAGATATTTTATTATGTTTTCAAATGTATTTTCCATGCTTGTATATACTTGCTCATTTCTATCATCATACGTCAGATAGTCTGTTCCTGTTTCTACATAGAATATCATGAGACCTATAATAGCTTCTTTATCTTTTGATGCTTGTTTGAAGTCACTTATTGCGCGTTTTGCTTCTGCGGAATTTCCACGCGGAAATCCTCGCGGAGTGTAGAAGCCGCTATGGATTTTCTTTTTGTAGGTTTCAATTGTCTTTTGGTTACATTTTGAGTCCTGAAAGCGTGTCGTGAGCCAATCCATATTGTCTTTTCTAAGTTTTGCCAGTTCATTAACAATATTTACTAGTTCTTTTTTGTCAAATGTTTCCAGTATTTTTTTGAGTTCTGTTATCTTCATGTTCAATCTCACCTGTTTACAGATGCGCATCCAGTATTTCGCGCAGGTCATGAGGTATTAAAGCGATGCGGTTCATCCTGCCGTTCATTGGAAGTTTCCCTACTGTAAGGAGCCCATGCAGGCGCAAAATACCTATTGCAGACTGCGGCGGATGCTCAACCCAAAAGAAACTCATACCATCATCGTAGTTTTTTAATGCGCCGTATTTTACATAGCCGCCTTTGTCTAAGATCAGTTTTAGCGCATCTTTTGATTCAGAGGGTAGTTTTTCCAGGATTCCTGCGATGGATTCGTGCAGATATGATGCAATCTGTTTTGCTTTATTGCTCTTTTTATCTTTGGTGCTTATGGATAATGCCTTGCAGATGCCGTCAACCCAGTTGGATGGGTATTTGTTGTATATTGCAGTTGATTTTGTGGTAGGTGATAATGTGATGTTTTCTGAGTCTTTTATTCTGCCTTCTTCAAACATGCCCATTATCATATCGGGGTCCGCTACTAATGGATGAGGTATTCTAATCAGGTATACGCCAGTCAACATGTAATTACTGCCAAATTTGTGAATCCTGCCGGTCATTGTAGCTCCACTACAATGGTTTGGATTGTCTATCCGAGATAGAGCATCATAGACGATGTTTGTGGATTTGTCTTTGAGTTTCAGATGCCTGCCTTTTTTTGAGATGACCAGAAATTCTGAGCGTATCACCTTTTTCATGTCTAATAGTCTTTGCTTCATGTTTTTGTCTAAATCCGGGTGGTCTTCAACATATTCTTCTACTATTGTTTTTCCTGAGTGTGGAAGTGGCTGTTCGAGCATAAACCAGTCAATGAAGTTTTTGAACTGGATCTCGTCGTCGAAATTGTCGTCATAGTAAGGATAATTATGCATATATTTGTCAACAAATTCTTTTGCCTTATCTTCGTATTTTTCAGTTGTATACTCAAATAATACCTGCTTGAAATTGTATTCATTTATGTTGTCTGTATTGTATCTCTTGTCTGTATTGTCTTCCATTTTATTCCACCTCTTTTTCTTTTTCTTCGTCCTCTTCGTCTATGTCTATGTCAAAGTCTGTAATTTCCATGCCTGCCAGTTCCGGTATTTGACCAATTGGCTCTGAAAATATCTCCTCTGCAAGTTCAGTTCTTGTCTTTTTGATTTGTTTGTCAAATTTCAATAGTCTTTTCTTTATTTCCTGCGCAAGCGCTTCTATTGTTTCATTATCTTCAATTAGAATATCTTCACCGAAAAAGAATCTCTGGTAATACGAGTCAGAGGTTATTGTTATTGCGCTAAGTGGGAATGTTATTGTTTTTGAGTCTCCGTCATCCATTTCTCCCAAGCCGGTAACAGTTACTGCCAGTTCAAGTAACTTGTGGAGTGTGTCTTCTATCATTGGGCACTCATCTGATTCTATCTGGTTTATTATTTCTTCAATATCTGTCATTTTATTTCACCTCTTTTTTTATTCGTCCTCGTCATCTTCATCACCGCACAATTCATCGTACACTTCATCGACATCCACTATGTGGTCTATTGATTTGTTGAATATTTCGTCTGCAAGTTCTGTTCTTGTTTTTTTGATTCTTTTGTCAAATTCAAGGAGCCTTTTTTTAATTTCATCAAACAACTCTTTAATAATTTTTTGTCATACATTAAAAATCCCCTATAATCAAAACTAATGCATACACACTGGTATTGTGTATCCAATCCAATCGTGACACATCCCATTGAAATATTCATTTCTTTGATATGGTCTGCCTTCATGCATATATATCCATGATCTGTAACTGCGATTGCTAACTCAAGGAGTTTGTATAGTGCCTCTTCTTCAGTAGCGCAATCCTTCTCTATATCATTTATCAAACTTTCAAGATTCAACATATTTCACTCACTTTTTTTCTTTTTTATTCATCCCCGTCATCTTCATCAAGATCCACTATGTGTTTTATCGGTCTGTTGAATATTTCTTCTGCAAGTTCTGTTCTTGTTTTTTCGATTCTCTTGTCAAATTCAAGAAGCCTTTTTTTAAGTTCGTCGAATAGTTGTTTTTGGGTTTTTTCATCATCTATATCCATCTCAGTAGAGCCATCACTGACAGTTATTTTCGGATAATATGAATCTGATTCCATAAATGCACCTCCTAGCGGAAATTCTATTGCTTTGGATGGATAGTCATCCCCAACTCCCAACCCTGTAGCTGCCATTGCCAACTCAAGGAGCTTGTGCAGCGCCTCTTCTTCAGTTGCGCTACCGTA
>QMVA01000049.1 GCA_003660865.1 Candidatus Nanohalarchaeota archaeon
ATGCTTAATTGCACTCATGGCTGGCAAAAATCATCTAAGTCAAATACCATATAGCCCTCTTTTTGGAGGTTACCTTTGTTTTCAACCTGTTTTGCAATCAGGCCGTAATGTTCTTTTCTTTTGTCTTTATGCCAATCGACATATTTTGATTTTTGCTTTAGCTTTTCTAAAATGCGTCTTGCAGTTTCTTCTTTCAGTTGTTTCCATTTGCATTCAAAAAAGAATATTTCTTTTTGCTCTTCGTTTAGTGCTATCAGATCAATTTCTATATCTTTGTGCCACCATCTGCCGAGTTTTGTGAAATGGAATGGCATGGTTTTCCATAGAAATTCTGCTGCTGTTTTTTCAAAGATGAATCCCTGATATGCGCCATAATTTTGTTTCATGGTTTCAAAAGCACCGCCTGCACCTCTTTCTATCTGTGATTTGCCGGGATAAATGAACCTGAACCAAAACCGGAAGTAATTGTCCTGGAAATCATATCTTGAGTTTTTTCTTTTCTCTTTTTTGTCAGTTAACGGATGCTCTTTTTTTATTATTCTGATTTCTTCAAGATTTTGCAGGTATTTTGAGATTATGCTTTTGTCTATGCCTGTATGATTTGAAATTTCGCTTTGTTTTGTGTATCCAAAGGAGAGTGCTTTCAGTATTGCAAAATAATTGGCAGGTTCCCTGAATTCCTGCTTCAGCAGGATTTCTGCTTCACTGTAGAGGATTGCGTCTCTCCTGAATAGTGTGTTTTTGATGTTTCAAACACCGGCAGCTTGCTATTGAACAGGTTCAGGTACAGGGGGTATTCCATCAGTGCATGCATAGGCTTTTATGCATTCTTCCATGCTATACAAAGGTAGGAAGTCTTTTATGTGAAATATGTTTATGGGCTTTATTTCGAGTTGGGCGGTTCTTCTGCCAAATAGTGGGGATTTTCTTGCCAGGAGTTTTTCCATCATGCTGACAGAAGAGCCAATGAGTATGAGTATGATGTTTTCGGATTTTGAGAGATGCATGTCCCATATTTTCTGGAATTCAGAAGGTATGGATGCGTCTTGCTCGACAAGATATGGAAATTCGTCAATGATTATGATTGTTCTTTTTTTGATTCGCGATGTGAAGCTTTTCTAATTGTTGGGTCAGATGGGAGAGGCAATTAGAAAACAAATAGAATAATCCCGACAATCATGATTATGAGCCCAAGAAGAATGCCCAAAAGACCGAAGCTTTCGCCCTGTATCTCGCTGGCTCCCGGGAATTTGAAGGCAAGCCAGAATCCAGCAACAGCCATTGAAAGACCCAGAACTTTCATTTTTATAAGTTCAACTGGCATGGTAGCAAATATGACGAATATGCCAAGAGCAACAAGAGCAAGACCTACAAAAAGCACAAGATACATCTTGTTTTCTTCAAGTTCCCTGTCAATGAAATATAGCAGATAAATGCCCAGAGCAACAAGTATCGCAGCTGCAATCGTTAGCGCTAACATAAATTGTTATTTGCATTAGCACATATATATATCTTTGAAGCAGACTATACTCTCAGGATAGCTGTCATATTCTCAGTTTCTCAATCTCTTTTTGTTTTGCAGGTTCCACGTAAATGGGTTTTACTGCCCTCTTTTTTCCATAGCGGACAATCCCTTTGCCCGACGAGGCGTCTGAATAGCGCAAAGTCAATCTCGCAGCCATTTTAATCGCGTCTTTTGTCTTTTTTCCTGTAAGAACTGTAACCGGACTGCCAATTTCCGGTACCTCAAAAATATAGTCTGTCTTGTTTTTCAGTTTGAGCAGTACTTTATTATCTTGCTCATTTGCTCCCACAATTATCTTGTTTTTCCCGAACCTGAAATGCCTGGCGACTTTCAGCATCTTCAGATCCCCTGCAGACACCCTTTTTTTATGCCGGAGCAAGTCTCTGACCTTACGGGCAAACTCAGCGCAGGTCAAAAGGCACCCGCCTCCTGGTGGCTGGTAATCACCAATACCTAATTTTTCTGCAAGCTGCATCTGCATCTTTCGGGAGCGCCCGCATATCCCATAAAGCCTTTCGCGCGCAATCCAGCCTTTCTTTTCTGCCTCTGTCTTCAAAAGATTCTTCCCTGAGAGAGGTCTCACAATCCTGCTGCAAAGATGTGCTTTTTGCTCAATCATCTTCATAGCTGCTATGCGCTGGCTCATCGGTCTTTGACCGACAACCTCGCCTGTAATAATGAACTTAGCGCCTATCTGTTTTGCATACTTCCATGCTTTTTTCAGCATATATATCCTACAGTCTATGCACGGGTTCATAGCAGAACCATGCCCATGTGCGGGATTGCGCACAATGCGCAAATACTTTGGACCGGCATCAATAGTCTTCAATGGAATGCCTAGTTTTTCTGCTGCAACAGCAGCTTTATTCTCCCCATCAGCGCAGCGCTCATAAAATGGTGTGTCAATCTTTAGTCCAAATACGGAAATGCCTTCGCTCAGCATAAGCTTAGCTGCAATTACTGAATCCAGCCCTCCTGAAAACAGACATACTGCTTTTATTTTTGTCATCTTAATCATCTTCCTTTGATTGCCTGAATCGTAACATCGGGACTTCACGCGAATTCGCCAGTCAGTGACTGACTTTTTGAGATTATTTAATACATTAATTATGCCCGCATATCAGTGCAAATCATCCGAATAATCATCTGAAACCATCCGAAGGAATTCACACGCTTTGCAGACATCACCTCTTGCAGGCTCACCGCAGACACTACAGCGCTTGATCTTACCTTTTTCTTTACTTTTCTGCGCCTTGACAAGTGCAGGCTTCATCTTAAGATATTTTCGAACAATGTTTATCTTGACATCAGGGTAATCTTTTTCGAAGTTGTCAAGGCAGTTTTTGATGTCTCTCCTGAAAACTGCACTTGAAAGAGGACACTTTGAATACAGGATGTTAAATCCCATTATCTCTGTATACTTTCGAAGCTCTGTATCTGTGCAAAAATAAAGCGGCTTCACTCTCTGCACAAACATATCCTGTGCCCCTACGCCGCTTTTCGGACCCAGCCCTGCGCTCAACAGGGGATTTCCTTTGAGAATGTTCATGAAAACCGTCTGCGCCTCGTCGTCCAGGTTATGCCCGGTGACAAGCTTATCTGCACCAAGCTCTCTTGCCGTTTTATTGATTAGCCATCTCTTTATCACACCGCACACAGTACAATTCTCAACTGCTCTCTTTACTTTCACGCAAGACATCAAATGCTCAATAGAATAGCCAAGCTCATCTTTGGCGCAAATCCTGTGCAGTTTGATATCGTGCTCATCGCAAAACGCATAACTATTATCCAGGTTCTTTTTAGACCAGTTCCCTATCTCAAGGTCTAGTATCAGTGCAGAAACATCATATCCAAATTTCTTCAAAAGATAGAGGACGGCAATAGAATCCTTGCCACCGGAACAGGCAACAATTATTTTGTCGCTTTTTGCAAGCAGGCGATAGTCACGAAT
Source organism: Candidatus Nanohalarchaeota archaeon (assembly GCA_003660865.1). Lineage (GTDB taxonomy): Archaea > EX4484-52 > EX4484-52 > EX4484-52 > B79-G9 > B79-G9. Next base: position 3,477 of record QMVA01000049.1, read on the forward strand.
TGTATTGCGGATATTCTTTTCAAAATCCTCAATAAACTTCTTGTCTGTCACTTATCCCAACTCAAGCATCCTGTCAAGAGTTTTCTTTGCTCTCTTTCTGACCGACTCATCAAGAGTTATCTCAAACTGATTCATCTTAAGTGCCATGTATACGTCATACAAACGTATCTCTTTCATCTGCGTACAGATGCCGCCGACTGGATAAAACTTTTTGCCGGGAAACTCGCGCTTAAGCCTCGCACACATACCTTCCTCTGTTGCAACTATAAACTCACTGGCGCCGCTCGTTTTAGCATAATCGATCATCTGACCTGTAGAACATACGGCATCTGCCCTCGCAATAACATCTGCTCTGCACTCCGGGTGAACCATGACATGCGCATCAGGGTGAGACCCCTTTGCTTTTTTAATATCTTCAACAGTAATAACATCATGCACATAACAATACCCGTTCCATAATCTTACATTCTTTCCACTCACGGTTTTTGCATAATGCCCAAGATTCCTGTCTGGAACAAACAAGACCTCTTTTTCTTTTACAGAATTCACAACATCCACAGCATTTGCTGATGTGCAGCAAATATCTGATTCTGCTTTGACAGAAGTACTGGTATTGATATAACAGACCACAGAGGCATCCGGGTATTTCCTTTTCTTCTCGCGCAAGTCACTGACTTCTGCCATTGCAGCCATCGGGCATGTGGCCTCTTTTCGCGGATGCAGTACAATCTTACCGGGGCTAAGTATTTTTGCGCATTCAGCCATGAAATCAACACCGCAAAAGACGATGATATCAGCATCTGTATTTGCGCTCTTCCTGCTCAAATCAAGTGAATCGCCGATGTAGTCTGCAATCTCATAGATGTCTGAGGTTATGTAATTATGGACAAGAATTACTGCATTCTTCTCTTTTTTCAGTTTCATGATTTTTTCAATGAGGTCTTTGTTGGATGTCATTTTGATCAGGCTCAATCTTTTTTTAAAGAATTCTCCTGCGCTTTGGGATTCAGGCACATCTTCTCAGTCTTTTCAAGGTCTATTTTAATGCGCTCATGCTTCCTCAAAACATCATCGGGGACAGGCAGGCTGTTTTTAGATAGGTAATCATATATTGCCTCAACCAGCGCATCTGTCGCAAGAAGTGAGCAATGCAGCTTAACGGCAGGCAGGCCACCCAGTGAATCTGCAATATTTTGTTTTGTCATCTTAAGCGCATCTGAAATTGTCTTGCCTTTCGCAAGCTCTGTAGCCATTGAAGATGAGGCAATGGCTGCTGCGCATCCCATTGTCTTAAACCTGATGTCATCAATAATGTCTTCATCATTTTCATTTTTCCTGACTTTGATATATATCCACATGATATCCCCGCAGACATAATTACCTACTTTCCCGACACCGTCTGCATTTTCAATTATCCCAATGTTGCGGGGATTTGCAAAATGATCCATGACCTCTTTACTGTACATTTATACCACCAACAGGACTCATCTTTCGCAGAAGCCCAACCTCTTTTTTTAGAATGTCTATTGTATATTCAATGTCCTCTGCTGTGTTCTCTTTGCCTACACTGAACCTTAAGCTGCTGTGCGCATCTTCTGCGCCAAGCCCCATTGCCATAAGCACATGAGACGGCTCAAGGGTATGAGATGAGCATGCACTTGCTGTGGAGCACGCAATCCCATGCAGGTCAAGCCTCAAAAGCAAAGCTTCTCCCTCAATACCTTTGAATGAAAAATTAGCATTATTGCAGAGCCTCTGTGCAGGATGACCGTTCAAGGTACAGTCCAGCACTTCTGAAAGCACGCGCGTTATCAAAATGTCGCGCAATTTTGTCATGTATGTTATATCATCTGTACAGGCAATCTCAACTGACTTTGCAAAGCCGACAATGCCTGGAATGTTCTCTGTGCCTGAGCGCAGATTTCTCTCATGACCGCCCCCGTGCTGCCATGCATCAATTGTTGTGCCTTTCTTAATGTATAATGCGCCGACGCCTTTTGGGCCGTAGATTTTATGCGCATTGATAGTGACCATGTCAAGATAGTCTTTTTCAACATCTATAGGTACTTTAGTAAATGACTGGCATGCATCTGTATGAAAATATACGCCTTTTTCTGTGCATATTTTGCCAATATCTCTTATGGGTGCAACGGTCCCGACCTCATTATTCCCATGTATGACAGATACAGCTATGGTGTCTTTTGTGATTGCCTGGCTGACATCATCCGGCCTGACTATTCCATTTTTATCAACACCAAGATATGTGACTTTAAATCCCTGGGTCTCAAGCCACCTGCATGAATTCAGCACACAGCCATGCTCTACCCTTGTCGTGATGATATGCCTGCCCTTATCCCTGTTGGCAAAGGCAATACCTTTCAGTGCAAAATTATTAGATTCTGTGCCGCCGGATGTAAAAATTATCTCATCGGGCGAAGCATTAATCTTGTCAGCAATGACTTGCCTTGATGTCTCGAGCGCCTCTTTTGCCTCATGGCCGATGCGGTGAATAGAGGATGCATTCCCGTACCTTTCACATAGGTAAGGGTTCATGGCTTTCATCACCCGCTCATCAACTGGCGTGGTGGCAGCATGATCCATATATATTCTCTTCATTTGCTCACCTCCATACACACACGGCAACTGTCCGGCAGATCGCCATGGGTCTTATGCAATTCGCAAAGCGCACCATTATTTCTGATAAGCTTGCATATTGCGCATATCTTTTCAATGACCAGAGAGTCATCTCCTGCCTTGCAGATATCCCTGATAGAACTTTCAATCTCTGCATTGATCTTTTCATCAAATTCATCCCATGTCCTCTCTTGGACTTCATGTACTGGGAAACAGCAGATTCTGTCAGACCTGGTTTTTTTGCAGCATCTCTCTGCATCAGTTTACGGTCTTTTACAAGCGATCACGCAATTTCCCGGCGGATATTCGGTAAAATATACCACACAATCAATTCACAGGGGAGTTTCATAGATTATCACACATATCCGGTACAAATATAGATGAACATTTACAGGGCATAAACGCTTCTGCTGAGCCAACTTAACAATCGTTAAGTATATTTTTAAAGGTTGTGATAGTCTTGCCTGGAATGCGCTTTAAGACCGGATAGGCTGTCAGAATTCTTCCTACTGTTTGGTGCTGTTGCTATAGAGCTTATTGTGGGTGATTATTTTTAATTGTATGCATACGTGTGCTGATAACTAAAAATCACGGATGTTCAAAGGTGCAAATTCCTGACATAATGCCTCGACAGACGAAACATTTAAATAATTGCGGTGCAATGTATTATTGTCTACCGCAAAACTAAAAAGTGGGTATTATGATACCAAATAAAACTCTGAAAGAAATTGTAATCACGACAAAACGCGGCCTGTCGTCATATTATCTTCAAAAAGAAGGCGCAGAAGTATCATTTATCAATATCCGCGACGTGCAAAATAGCAGGATCAATGCCGCAACAGTTGAAACTGTTTCTGTAAAAGAAACAGGAGCACTGGACAAATCAAGAATACAGGCAAAAGACATCATCATCACAATCAAGGGCACTGCACTTAAGGCAGCACTGGCAGATGAAACTGTCAAAGGCTTTGTACTCAGCGCAAATCTGATTGCATTCAAACTAAGTGATGAAGTTCTGCCGGAAATTGTTGTGGGGTATCTCAACAGCCCGAAAGGCCAAAAAGAACTGCAATCAAGATCCGCAGGAGCGGTGCAAAAAGCACTGAACCTCAAAAGCCTGATGGATATCAAGATTCCTGTCCCGGATAAGAAAAAACAGATGTCTCTTGCAAAATACTTTTTACTTTCAAAAAAATATGATGAACTCACAATAAGAGAACAGGAATTGCGAAAGAAAATCAATAATAAAATGATTGAAAAACATATGCATTGAAACATAATTTTTATGAGAGGTGAAAAAAGATGGAAAAACTAACATTTGACAAGCTAAAAGCAAAAGTATGGGAAGCAGCAGACATATTGCGCGGATCAATTGATTCTTCAGACTACAAGAACTACATCTTTGGGATGCTTTTTTTGAAGCGGATCTCAGATGTCTTTGAAGAAGAGGCAGTGAAGATAGAAATGGAAACCAATGACAAAGACATTGCATGGAATGATCCCGACGAGCACCAGTTTTTTGTGCCTGAAAGGGCAAGATGGGAAAATATCAGAAAACACACTTCGCAAATTGGAGATACTTTAAATAAAGCAGCTTCCGCACTTGAAGACCAAAATCCACTCATGGAGGGAGTCTTAGCATCCATTGATTTTAACTCTGACAAACTGGGAGATGTAAAGCAAAGAGATGGCACACTCCTAAGGATAATACAGCATTTTTCAACAATATCCATGAGAAACTCTGATCTTGAAACCCCGGATATTTTAGGGAATGTCTATGAATACCTGATTGAGAAATTTGCAGACGATGCCGGGAAAAAAGGAGGAGAATTCTACACGCCGCAAAAAGTTGTGCAGTTGATAGTAAATCTCCTTGCACCAAAAGAAGGTATGAGAATATGCGACCCTACCTGCGGGTCAGGTGGCATGCTCATAGAATGCGCACACTATGTTGAGAAACATCATGGCAACCAAAAAAACATATCCTTATACGGCCAGGAAAAAAACACAGGCACATGGGGTATCTGCAAGATGAATATGCTGCTTCATGGATTCCCTGACGTAGACATAAGAAAAGGTGATACTATCAGAGAACCGCAACTGCTTGTGGATGGCCAGTTAATGTTATTTGACAGGGTTATTGCCAATCCTCCTTTTTCTCTTGACAGATGGGGCCATGAGGTAGCAGAAGATGATGGATTTGGAAGGTTCAGGCATGGAGTTGCACCAAGAACAAGAGGAGACTTAGCATTTGTACAGCACATGATTGCAACACTAAACTCGCATGGAAAACTTGGAGTGGTAGTTCCTCACGGGGTCTTGTTTAGGGGAGCAGCAGAAGGAAAAATCAGGGAATCAATAATAAAAGAAGACCTGATTGAAGCTATAATCGGACTTCCTTCGGCATTATTCTATGGTACGGGAATTCCTGCTGCGATAGTTATCATAAACAAAGACAAGCCGGATGAAAGAAAAGGAAAAATATTCTTTGTTCATGCAGCAGAAGAGTATGAATCATTAAAGAAGCAGAACAAACTGCGAGATATTGACATTGAAAAGATAGTCAAAGCAGTAAAAGAATACAAGGATGTG
>QMVA01000050.1 GCA_003660865.1 Candidatus Nanohalarchaeota archaeon
AAAACAAATTTGAATCATTTTGCTCTGAAGGCAAAGATTTATTTGAAAGCTGCAAAAGCGGCTTTTGAAGAATTGCAGGAACTTAAAATTGTTCATGAAGTTGGAGGTTTTGCGTAATGTGAGTTTATAATTTGTGAAATCAATATTGGAAGTGTTGGGGGCAAACTTTAGCCGATGTTTGAACACGACCCAATAATTATGTGTTAATATCTGCCTGCGGTAACATACGAGACAGATAATCATCTTAATTTCTGCAGAAACAAGCATATTGTTGCGCATCTTCAATTTCACTGGTTCAAGATAATCGTTTGTGATGTTTGGCGCATCGCTTGCTACACCACCTTAAAATCAGAAAGAAAATCAAACTCAAATCATTTAAGGATTGCTTTTCTTATTTCCAGAAGATTGCTTGTTTCTGATGGTGAATAAGGCTTGAGTTTCAGGGGTTTGGGGTGGCGCGCCAGAATAAAGTAAAACAATAGCAGGATGTTTACTGAGCCGATTAGCAGAGGGTCCATGCTGAATATTTGGCTGGTCTCCCTAATATAGATTTGGGTTGATGATGAGTATTTTATTGTGTGTTTGGAGGTGATGTTTTGTTGATCTGTCTGATGATTGCGATAGCAGTAAGGCACACTGTGGATGCTGTGATGAATGCATGGTAAAGTGTCAGAGTGTTCAGGCAGAATATTAGTGTGAATATGAATGAGAAGTTTGCGATGAAGCCAAGTAGTGCGCCTTTTGCCATTCTTTCGATATATTCTGCACCTTTATTGCGCTCGAAAGCTATAGTTGCAGCAAGACGGATAGGCAGACCTGCGAAGATTCCGCCTATTACCGGGCCCACAATGGATGCAAGCCATAGGGCAAAAGAGACAACTGCTCCACCGGCTATGAAGTCTTTTGCGAATTTTTGTTTCATGGTAATATCTCCATGATTATCGGGTTGGTTATGCAGATTACAAGAGCACAGAGGAAGAGAGCGGCTATGAAGCTGTTTGTGATACCTATTTTTCGAGGTGTAAAGGAGAGGACAAGTGCAAAAGTGAAGGCGCCAAATAGACCGCTTAGGGCGCCTTTTGACATTTCGTATGCGACTGTCTCTCCTCCAGCGGCGCCTGCAATGAATATTGTTGCACCTACTCTTATGGGAAGGGCGGCGAATTCGCCGCTGATGAGGGGTCCGAGGATATCTGATATTAAGAGTGCGATGGATATCAGGAGACCGCCGAATATGAAGTCTATTAGTATTTTATGGTACTGGGTTTTTTGGGATGCATGAGGTGACACTTTGAGAAATTATTTGCCTCTGCCGTGCTTTACGTGGGCTTTTGCAACATCTCTTGATGTGAATGCAGACAAGAGCGAGAGTTCGCCGCATAGTATTGCAGCACCGGTTATTTCAGCTAATTTGTGTGCGTTTTCACCTGGGTTCTTAGCAGGGCCGGATACACCTAATATGTCCAAGGCTTCTTTTTGTGTGCCTAGTGATGTGCCGCCGCCTACTGTGCCTACGTTGAGGTTTGGGATGTAGACTGAGATGTATAGGTCATCTTTGAGCATCTCGCATGTGGTGACACCCATTGCTGCCTCAGTTACATGGGCTATGTCCTGTCCTGTGGCAAGGAATAGTGCTGCTGCGATGTTTCCGTAGTGGGCGTTGAAGCCGAGGCTTGATGCTACTGCTGAGCCCAGCAGGTTTTTTCGGTAGTTTACTTCGAATATGTGTTTTGCTGTGGTTTTTAGGACATCTTTTAATGTCTCTTTTTTTATTATTGCTTCTGCATGTACGCATTTTCCTCTTCCTAATATGAAGTTGACCGCTGATGGCTTTTTATCTGTGCAGACATTGCCTGACAGGCTGATGCATTTGGCGTTTGTCTCTTTGTCTATAAGTTCTCTTATTACTGTGTCGCACGCTATTACTGCCATGTTCATGCCCATGGCGTCTTTTGTGTCAAAGACGAATCTTAAGTATACGTTTCTGCCTACTATCCATGGTTGAATCTCTGTCAGTTTGCCGTATCGTGTTGTGCTTTCTGCTGTTTTTTTTATGCGTTGGAAGTTTTTCTGTGTCCATTCGACGAGCTCTTTTGATTCTTTGAGTCCGGATGTGCGAAATACAGGTGCGCGGGTCATGCCTTTGTTCTGGACATAGACTCTTGCGCCACCGGATGCGGTGACTGCTTTTGCGCCGCGGCTTGTGGATGCGACAAGTGCGCCCTCAGTTGTTGCAAGGGGAATATAGTATGTGCCTTTTGCATGTTCGCCGTTTACCTTGAGAGGACCTGCTATGCCCAGGGGGACCTGTGTTGCGCCGAGCATGTTTTCTATGTTTTTTTTGCATGCTGTGTCTGTGTCTATTGTGTGTGCGCCTATGTTTTCAAGGGTTGTGCCTGTGAGTTTTTCGATTGCGCGGCGGCGGATGGCGGTTGCTTCTTTTGGGGTTACCAGTTTGTCTATGTCGTGCATTTTTATTTTTCCGGTTATTATTTTTTGTTCAAGGTCGTTGTTCATTGTCATCCCTCTTTTATTCGTCTTTAGGTATTGGCTGATTTGTTTTCTGCTCTGCCTGAAAAAATCAAAACAATATATATTTCATAATTCCAATATGGATTCTCATTTATACTCCATTATCTTCAATTTCAAAGACAGTAATCTTCTCTTTTTGTTTGAATTTCACCTCAAACTTATCAAAGACGTTAATTCTTCCAAGAAGAGGAGGAACATCTTCTACAAGACACCACGCAACTTTTATTGAAAATTCAATATCACCAATTCGCACTTTGAGTGTCTTGATGATTGTCGGGACCTTTGAACCCCAGACTCCACCCATATCTTTTATTTCCTCATTATCTATGACGAGACCTAACAGTTCGCCAATGGATCTTGGAATCAATGTAATGTCTGCCCCTGAACCAACATATAGAAACTCCCTTACTTCTTTATCGCCGTTTAAGAAAACCACTTCTGCAACAGGTCTGTAAATTTCGCCAAATGTTTTTGAATATTCTTTTCTATACCTGAATTCCATAATTCCACCTTTCATAATATCAGTATATCATCTTTTGGAATCTTTGCTAATGATGGACTCTTATCAGGATACTTCCTTTTGGCATCCTCCCAGACATCTTTGGCATTATCCCCGTGAGCGACTACTTTCTCATCAATAATAGCCACATACTCTCCTTTATATTTTCTCAAATCAGCGTCTACAAACCAGTTAAATTCTTTCGTCGCCATATTATCAACAGTGTATATATGTTGATAGAAGCAACTATAAAAACATTAGGATGAAATGCAAAATATTTAACTGTGTATGCTATTTCTCTTAAATATAAATGCTTGCAGGCACAGATAAGTTGTTTATGGATGGAAGAAATAGTATCTGGGGCTATTATGGTATTGTTCTTGCAGTAGTCTTGTTTTTGCTTGTTGCGCCTTTCAGGGACGTATTTGCGTATTCTCTTTTTGTCTATTATATTGCACGGCCGTTTTACAATATTGTGCGGCGCATTACACGGTGGAGGATGTTTTCTGCGATTTTTTCGCTTATTATTGTGATTTTGCCGATTATGGTTATTACAGTATACACCTTGAATGTCGGTGCTATTGAGGTTGCTAAATATACTGAAAATATTCCTGATGATGAGAAATCGCAGTATGTTGAGATGATTACAGAGAAGATAAATGTTTCCGGTGGTATGAGTGATCCCTGGGGGACTGTATCCTCTTTCGGACATGACAGGGAATTTATGGCATCTGTCATGAATCTGTATAACCAGTCTGTGGGTTACTTTTTTTCTTTCCTGAGCTTTGTGTTTAATGTATTTTTGGTGTTTCTTATATCGTTTTATCTTTTGAAGGACGGGAGTAAGTTGAGAAGATCAGTGTTTGAGAATGTTTTTTATAGCCAGAGGGTTGCTCATGAGTATTTTAATGAGGTTGACAAGGCACTTTTCAGGGTATTTTTCGGGAATATCCTGAATGCGATTGTTACTGCGGTGCTTGCGACTGCTGTTTATAGTGTGTTCAATATGTATGCTCCTGTGCATTTGCAGCTGCCGTACCCAATTCTTCTTGCTATTCTTACTGGTGTTGCGAGTCTTGTGCCGATGATAGGAGTGAAGCTTGTGTGGATACCGGCTGCTGTATATCTTGCAGTGAATTCGTTTATTGCAGATTCTATTTTTAGTGATGCGGTCTATATTTTGGCATTTCTTGCTGCTGTCAATATTGTTGTTGATATGATTCCTGATTTTGCTTTGCGGCCTTTTGTTTCTGCAAAAGGAGTCCATACGGGGGCGATGATGCTTTCCTATATTTTCGGGCCGATAGTATTTGGAATCAGCGGGATATTTATCGGGCCAATGATTTTGGTTCTTGCGGCTAAGTATGTGAGTATTGTGATGCCTGCACTAAGAAAGGGATAATCACTCTATTTTTGCGCCCTCAACCCCGATTTTTGACATAATTACATCTGCGCCGGTCTCTTTTAGGGCATTCATTATTTTGTCCTGGTCTTTCGGATAGCAGAGTGCGACCATTATGCCGCCCCAGCCGCCGCCTGATAGTTTTGCGCCGAGTGCGCCTGCAGCAAGGCTTGTATAGATGCAGTCGTCAAGTTTCGGATGAGACATGCCTAGTTTTGATAAAAGGGTCTGGTTTTCGTTCATGAGGTGTCCTATCTCTTCAAGGTCATTGTTCTGGATGGCTGTTTTTGCGTCGATAGTGAGTTTTTCTATATTTTTGAATATTCCTCTTACCTTTGATGGGAAGCGCGCTTCCATGCTCGGAAGATGATACCCGACAGTCAAGGCGGTAGGTGCTGATACTTTTGTATCTGCTATGACCACGCTAAAATTCTGTGTGCCAAGTGAGTTGAATGTGATTTTGTCCTGTTTCTTTTTTACTATGTTAAAGCCACCTACTGAGGATGATACGATCTCACTTCCCGATGCTTTGCCGCCGTGTATCTTTACCTGGTGCGGGTATATCCAGTCAAAGTAGTCTCTGTTGTCTATATTTTTGCCTGACAAATTTGTGAGTGCTTTCAGGATTGAGCAGAATACCGCTGTTGAGCTGCTCATGCCGGAGTTTACTGGGATATCGGATGTGATTTTCATGGTGAGGCCTTGCGTGATTTTTAGTTTAGGGACAATGTCTGAGATGAAGTCAAGAAGGGGGTATAGTTCGGAGGCTTTGCTTTCGTAGGTGTGAAGGGTGTTTCCAAGTACTGCGGTTGCGGATCCGAATGCTGCGGATTCTATGATCACTTTGTCGTCGGTTCTCATGTTTGCTGTGACAGTTGTTTTTCTGTCTACTGATGCTATTATGCAGGGCTTGTTGTAGATTACTGCGAATTCGCCAAAGAAGAATATGTTCCCCGGGGATGATGCAGTAACTGTGTCTTTTGTCATGGTGTTTCATTGTTCAGGAAACCATAAAAAGGTAATTGTCTGTTGGGAACTGTTTTTTAGAGATTTTGTAAAAATTATATAACCGTTGATGACTAAGTAGGTTTGTGGATAAAATGGATTTGAATATGGAATTGTTGTCTGGTCTGTTTGCGCATGAAATGATGGCAACAGCATTGATTATTCTTGCGACGTTCTGCTTTGCGCATCTTGTAGATAGAGCTTTTTTCCGGCTTGAAGGGACTTCCAGTGTCAGGAAAAAAATTGATCCTACCAGACAGAGAGTGTTGAGGAAAGTTATTCAGGTATTGATTTATATTATCGGTATCGTGCTTGTGTTTTATTCTATTCCTGAACTTCGGGCGGTTTCTGTGGGTATGTTTGCAGGTGTCGGGGTCATTGGTATTGTTGTCGGGTTCGCGGCGCAGGAGACGCTTGCTAATCTTGTTGCGGGTGTCAGTCTTGCTGTTTTTCAGCCGTTCCGGCTTGGGGACAGGTTAAGGATTTCCAAGGAGTATGGGATTGTTGAGGATATTACTCTGCGCCATACAGTCATAAGGACATGGGAGAACAAGAGGATTGTTATCCCGAATCATGTTATCAGCCAGGATCCGATTGTGAATTATAGTATCGGGGATGATAAAATCCTGAAGTATCTCGATGTGTCTATCAGCTATGATTCAGATATTGATCTTGCGCGCAGGATAATGATGAGTGAAGTAAAGAAGCACCCGGATGTTCTGGATATTAATACCTCAAAGGATATCAGCAGTTCAGATATTCCTGTTGTACGGATGAGGAAACTTACAGATAGCGGCGTTACTTTAAGGCTGCTTTTCTGGGCGCCGGATCAGAGTGTAGCTACGCGGACCGGTTATGAGTTGCTTGAGTCCATTAAGAAGAGGTTTGATAAGGAAGGTGTTGAGATACCGTACCCGTATCTAACTATTGTGTATAAGAAGGATCTTCCTAAGACTAAACATCTGAATGAAGATAAGAAGAAGTGAGTGATTATCAGATATCCAGGAACCATTTCCAGGCAGGTATGTATTTGATTTTTTTCCCATTTATTTCTTCTTCTGCCTCATAGTCTCCGGTAATGATTAATCCTTTGTCCAGATGGAATTCATACATTGCTTTTGTCAGTCCCCTGATTTCTCTTTTTTTTACATCTTCTGCGGGATTCCAGCAGACTTGGATGAGTTCTGTGATTTTGAGATTGTCTTTTATTACAAAGTCAACTTCGTCGCCTACGTTGGATTTCCAGTAGTATATCTCTTTGTTCCGCCTTTTCAGTTCAATGAATACAGCGTTTTCTGTGAGTCGACCGTATGCTTTTATGTATTTGAAGGAGATTGCTGAAAGAAAGCCGTTGTCTATGCAGTATATTTTTTTCGGGTATTGCATCTGCGTCTTTATTTTTGAGGAGATTATTGATACGGGAAATATGAAGAAGGAATTTTGGGCGTAAGACTGGTATTCGCAAAGTGTGTTTTTGCTGAGGCTGTAGCCGAATGTTTCGAGGACATTGCATGATTTGCTGATGCTTGAATATGTTAAATTTATGAGCAGTTTCAGGTAGTCTCTGAGCAGGCTTGTGTTTCTTATGTTGTAGCGGTCTATTATGTCGCGGTTTATTATTGTTTTGAAGTATTCCTGCAGCAGTTGTATCTTGTCGTCTTTTTGCAGGACAACTTCAGGCATGCCGCCGTATTCGAGGTATTCGCGAAGCAGTTTTAGTAGTTTTGTCTTGTCTTTTTCACTATATTCTATTGTTTTTCTGTCGAAGCTCATGTTTTTGAATTTCAGGAATTCCTTAAAGGAGAGGGGGTAGATGTCGTGTGTAATTGCGCGGCCTCTTAGTGTTGTTGAAATTTCTTTGCTTGATAGTTTTGAGGATGAGCCGCTTAGATATAGGGTGATTTCGCGCTCGTCGTGGATTCTTCTTGCCCATTTGTCCCACAAGGGGATTACCTGTATCTCATCAAGGAAGAGATATATTTTTTTTTGGGGGTCGAAGAACTGCCTGATTGTGGGGACTAATTCTGTCAGGGTTTCTGTTTTTTCGGGGAGTCTCTCGTCTTCGAAATTAAGGTAGAATATTGAGTTTTTGTCTGTTCCCTCAGATATTAGCTGGTTTATTAGCTGGTACATTGTGTATGTTTTGCCGGATTGGCGGACTCCTGCAATGGTATGTATCTGGTTTGTTTTTTGGGGCGCGGTGGGAATAGTTATGTCTCTTTTTACCAGGTCTTTTGGAGTTCCTCTTTCTTTCCATGCGACTAAGATGTTTTTGATTGATTCCATAGTATTGTATTGTATGGAATACAATTTTATATGGTTATTGTATTGTATAGAATACAATTTCGAGGGTTTTTGTATTATATGGAATACGATTTGGCACTTCATTTTAGAATTTCATATTTTAAGACTACCACATCGTCCGGTTTCTGGACATCTTTTAGTTTTAGGTTTATGGGCGCATCAAGTTCTTTTTCTATGAAGCGGATGCCTTTTGATGTGATCTGTGGCGCTATTGCCACAATCAGTTCGTCTGCCAGATTGAGGTCCAGGATGGATGAAATTAGTGTTCCGCCGCCCTCAACCATAAGTTTATTTATACCTGTTTCAGATAGTTGTTTAATAAGCGCGCATAAATCAACTTTATCTCTCCCACAAACAATAACCTTCGCTTTTTTTTGGATTTCAGCTATGCTCTCCTTTGGCGCGTTTTCTGATACTGCTATTATTGCAGGAGTTTCGAATATTCTTGCGTCTTTTGGGATTCTGCATCTGCTGTCTATTACTATTTTTATTGGCTCTTTTCCTGTGTCGTGGGTTGTCAGGCGCGGGTTGTCTTTCAGGATTGTGTTTATCCCGACCATTACAGCATCGCTTTTTGCGCGAAGTTCGTAGACGCGCTTCCAGTCTTTTTTGTTTGAGTAGTTGCCCTCAATTATGCTGTCGAGGCTTTTAGCGCAGTTGATTGTTATGTGCATTTTATCACTCTGTTACTTGCCAGTGTCCGCCTTTGTCGGGACCTATTCTTTTCAGCAGACCTTTTTTCTTTAATGTATCCAAATGCTTTTGGATTGCAGATTGGTTAATACCAATAGAGTTGGAAAGTTCTTTTCGTGAAATGTTAGGGTTATCTATGATTATCTTCAAGATTCCAATTTGCCTCTCAGATAAAGTTTCTGACCACTTTTCTGACCACTTTTCTG
>QMVA01000051.1 GCA_003660865.1 Candidatus Nanohalarchaeota archaeon
CAGCAATCTTGATTTAGAGGCTTCTGAAGTAAACAATATCTATCAAAAACGATGGAAAGTTGAAGAATATCACAAATCCATAAAATCCAATACTGCGCTGGAGAAATCACCCACAAAAATTGTCATAACTCAATCAAATCATATCTTTGCGTCTCTGTGTGCATTTTTCAAATTTGAGTGCCTAAGAATGAAAACAAATATGAATCATTTTGCTCTGAAGGCAAAGATATATTTGAAAGCTGCAAAAGCAGCTTTTGAAGAATTGCAGGAACTTAAAATGGTTCATGAATTTGGAGGTTTTGTGTAAGGTGAACATATAAAATCATTTAGGGGAAAATCCGTATTCAGTAGACCTCTGTCTGGTTCTTGCCGCCAATCTCAAAGTGCACGTTCCTGTATGTCACCCGGCCAGTGAAGCTGTATGTGGCAGATGTGCCTGATACTATGGTGTATGTGTATGTAGTGTCTTTTACACTGGTGCCGAGATAGTCGCTTTCAACCACGAACCAGCGAAGCATTCTTTTGTCAGCATCGTAATATGCATGGTCGCGATCTGTTACATTGATGCCAAAGGGTATGTATTCTTTTATGACATAGTATGATGGTACGTCTGACTCGTTGATGTTGACAGTGATAGTTACATTAAATTCTGTATCAGCAGATGTGTTTGCGGGGAGGCTGCGTGTCACTGTGAATGAGCCATATACCGGCTCTTCCGGCTGAGGGGGGCATCCCTCGTCTATCTCGCCGTTGCAGTTGTCGTCTATGCCGTTTCTGCAAATTTCATCAGGCTCAGGTGGGCATGCGGCGCATGTTTCGTATGTTGTGCAGGTAGTGTAGTTCATGCATGTGTTTGTGACACCATCGTCTATCTCGCCATCGCAGTCATCGTCTATGCCATTGCATATCTCTGGTGCGCCAGGATATACATTCGGATTTAGGGGCTCGCAGTCAAGATAATCCGGCCACTCATCGCCGTCCGTATCATTGAGTAATGATGCATTTATTGTGCATTCAAGAGTGTTGTCTCCTTCTGTCATGTAGAGTTCTTTTACATCCCCTACTGTGCCGAAGAGATATTCTGTATCTTCGGTTTCAGGTATGAGCCGGTAGGTAAATGAAGTGTCCTCTATTATCGTGCCATAATATGCCGATTCCACTACGAACCATCTCAGGATTCTTTTCTCTGCGTCAAAGTAGCCGCCGTCATGGTTCGAGACTGTGAAACCTGCAGGTATGTATTCTTTCAGCATCAGTATCTTTGGCTTGTTGCTTTCATTGATGTCTATGTTTACTGTTACATTCATCTCGCTTGCGATTATGCATGATGGGGGCAGTACGCGCGTTGATGTGAACCTGCCTGTGCAATTATACGGGCCGCCATCCGGGTTGCAGATGTCTTTTTCAGCCGGGTGCTTTATAAGATATAGTTCTTTTGTATCTGAATGATAAGCGTAGGTGTGGTCCGGTATTACGGACATTTTTATTGTGTAGTTGCCCTGTAGTGTGTGGATGTTGTAGTAGCCGTATTTTAGTGTATCCCAAGTGACATTGTAGGATAATTCAGTTAAGTATTCACCATACCCATAACCGAAACCATAGCCATAATTATAATCCTGCCATAAGCCGGTTGTATAGTCAAATCCCCTACGATCTCCTTGTGTCGTGTTTATCATGCGCGTGTTTTTGAGGTCAAATGCGCGGCATTTGAAGATTGCAAAAGAATCTTCAGCAAGTGTGCAGTTTGGATAGAATGAGCAGTTTACGGTACTACTGTCCGGGTTTGTTATCTCAATAACAATTGCGTCTATCGGGATGCGCTCCATCGGACCCAAGTCAATGTCGAAAATGAAACTGACAATTGTTCCCCTGTATGCAGTATCCGGGAGATCCTTTATGTGCAGGAGGACGGCATCAGCAGGCCCTGCAACAAGAAGAACTGCAATAACAGATATAGAAATAAGAATACTTATAAACAAACTTCTGTGCGACCCCAAGCGTACATTCGACAAATTCATTGTTGCACCATTCAATAGAGATAAAAGACCGGTTAAAAGTGGATGCCTCTCAATAGTAATATTGCCTCAAAAAATACTATATATATAATTTATAAACTATATATAACGGTATTGTTCCAAGAAACGCTATGCCGTGAATCATTTTTTTTATCACCACGTAATGGTGTCCGGATACTGTTTGCGTATTGATATACTCTCCATGTATGTGCCAGGGATGCAACCCAATAGTGACAAAACTTAAAAAGATATGGGCACATAAATTAGAATTACTACCGAACAATTAGTTCGGATTGTATCCCAGATTATGTGGTAACATGAAATATTCGATGATAATGCCTTTGACTGCTCTGATTATTGCTGCAGTGATACTTCTTCCCGAGACAGGATATTGTGTTGACCGAACCCTTAGCCAGGATGTGGACCTTGTCAATGATTCAATTCACACTACAATTACAATGCATGGGCAATTGCTTGTGGGCGGCATGCCAAAAGAAGGTGTGAAAATTGGTATTCTTGTGGATGAGATGAGCACAGGCAACCATATCTTTGCTGATGAAGTGACTACGAATTCAAGCGGGCACTATATATCATTCTTTAAACTGGAAAATACAAGGACAGGCACATATCAGGCGTTTGCATCTGCTTCAGGTACGCAGGGAGGCGATGCTACAGCTAATGCTTATTTTTCTATTGGCGAATGTACAGAAAACTGGACATACACTGAATGGTCGACATGCGGCTCTGATTACAGGCAGACACGCACATGCACTGATAATAATCATTGCGGCACTGAGAATGATAAGTCATCTTCAAGCAGGGAATGCACCCCGACATGTGCGGAAGTTGGAGGGCATATATGTACTACCTCGCAGACATGCGATGGGAGTTTTGTTGATGTTTCAGATACTGACAAGTGCTGCAAAGGCACATGCAGGACACCATCGCCTAATACAGGGACAGGGACTACACACGATAATGACAATAATGTGAATGATACAGCAAATGAGACTGTATATGAGGTCGTAGATAATGAGCCAGTGGTTGCTGTGAATAATACTGTTATCGAGGATACTAATGAATCTGCGAATGATACAGTTGCTGATGATATTGGAATAAACGAGAGTATAGATGTTTCAGATGAGGTGCATGATGAGACGCCTACAGGCGGGCTCATATCCCTGATATCGGGGAGCAGGTGGCTTATTGCAGATGCTGTTCTGATTATATTGATTGTTATTTTAGGAGGCAAAATTGTTTCTGCGAGGGCAAAGAAGGATAATGATGATGATGCGCCAAAGAAATACAGTTTCAGGCCAAAGTCTGGCAAGCCTGGAATCATGAAATACTTTTCGAATATAGGGGGCATTATTTCATTTTCAGGTCATGATTTTGCACATGATGAAAAGCGGACAAGAGGACCAGGTATCACAAAACTGAAAGTTGTGGTGCCTGATGATGATTGAGGTGAGAAGAATATGAATAAAATGATGATTGGTTTTGCAGTCATGCTTGCGGTTTTTGCGCAGGCAGGGTTTTGCAGTGAAAATATTGTAATTACGAGGTCTGTTAGCGGACCTGTTGTAGCAGGCGAGGTGTTTGAGGTGCAGTTGAACGTGGATGTATCTGAAGATAATAAGCCGCTCACATACATTATTAGTGAGCAGATACCTCCAGGGTTTGATATTGTTGATACTGATGCGAAAATGACTACAGATGATAACCTGATGAAGTGGGTTGTTATCGAAGGGTTTTTTGGTGCAAAGGTAGAGGATACGGTTTTTGTGTATAATTTGCGCGCACCTGCAAATATGGGTGTATACGCAATTTCAGGAAGTGCTATGCTTAAGGACAAGACAACTGTTGAGATTGGCGGCGTTTCCAATATAGAGGTTGTTGAGGCAACAGGCAGCAGTGCAACGGGCCTAAGTATATTTTCGCAGGCAGGATACATACCCCTCATTGTATTGATTGCTGTGCTGGCTGCAGTTGCAGTGTATTCAAAAAAGACAGGGAGTAAAACAGGGAATGTGAAAAAATGAGATTTAGTGTTTTTTGTACTGCGCTTGTATTATTTGGGGTTTTGGCACTTGCAGGAATAGCATTAGCAGATGCACAGGTTAGTGCTGAGCGTGCTGTTCCTGAATTTGTTGACCCGGATACAGCATTTGAGGTGGTCATCCAGGTGAATGATGCCCCTGAAACTTATGTCCTGTATGAAAGAATACCTGTGGGATTTGAAGTTGAAAGCGCTGAGCCGGCATATATTGATTTTAATGAAGGGACCGGGATAATCAAGTGGGTTTGTACTCCCGGCGGCGATCACATATATACATATTCATTGATAGGGCACAATCCCGGAACGTATGCATTTAATGGGAATATCGTTGTCATGGAGGATTCTTTCGGTGTGGAAGGTAATATTATTGTCAAGGTGAGGGATAACTGCACTGAGAGTTGGGTATGCGGATACTGGTCTAAATGTGTTGACAGGGTCCAGACAAAAACATGCAGGGATGAGAATAACTGCCTGTTTCCAGAGCATGTACCTCTGATGGAGCAAAGCTGCAGTGTTGATGAAGATGCAGTGGATGAAAAAGAAGATGTTCCAAAGGACGAGGCGACAGCAGATACAGAAGAGGTTCATGTTGCAGAGATAGAAGATGATGTTATTTCGAATAATGCAGACGAAGATCATGTTGCAGATGAGGTTACTGCAGATGATGATAAGATTGTTCCTGTGGAGGGGGAAGATGAGAGCAAGCATGTTGAAGATGAGAGGATTACCGGACATGCGACTGCCATTGAAGACACGGAAATAAAAGATTCTCCAGCAGGCAATGAAATAGTGGGTATTGATGAGCCGGGAAATTTAGATGACCGTGAGGATATAGCTAAAATGCCGCTCTTTACAAAGGTGCTTGGGTTAATTCTTGTTGTAGAAATCATGCTGTTAATTATTATCAGAAAATAAGTAAAAGTAAATTATTATATATATTTTAGAGACAAATAATATCTCTATACTATATTTTATCTGGTGGTGTTTAATATGCATAAAAAGAAGATATTTTCCGGTATGGTCTTTGTTTTTGTATTCTTTAGCCTGTGCGCTTATGCTGATGTGAGCACTCTTAATCATTTCTATGACGGGAAAGAGTCGAATGTCATTCATTTTCCGATTGGAGGCGGGGATGATGCTTCTACTAAGATTGCGCTTCCTGCAAGCTCAATGGTGACAGGTTCAGGCATCGGCATTGCAGGGCTTCCATTGACCACTGAGCTTGAGAATGCTGTCGATGTTGTTCTTGTGACTGATGTTTCTGGAAGTATGGGAGGCACTGTAAAGCTTGGAGAAGCAAAAGAGTCAAATATAATGTTTGTGGATATGTCCATTTATGAGGGGACCCCGAATTACGTGGGGCTTGTGAGTTATAACGAAGATGTTGCAGATTACATGGAATTGAGCAATAATAAAGCACTATTGACAGATAATATTAACTCCTACGCTGCAAGCGGGCAGACATGCATTGCATGCGGGATACATAAGGGAATCGAGATTCTGGAGGATGGTGCAAACACAAACCGCGTCATGATTGTTCATACTGACGGGAGAGCGAATCGCTGCACATACGATAATCCAGACAATTATGTGACCTGCGGTGACACTCTGGCAAGAAATGAAGCAAAAGAGATGGCTGCGCGGGCATGGAACGAATATAATATTTCTGTTTACGCGATTGCATATGGTATTAATGCTGATACTGATACCATGCAGGCTATTGCTGATGAAGGGCACGGGGGATTTTATTATGCTGAGGTTAATAACCTGAGCCAAGTGTATACGTCAATACTTATTGACATGTTTACTGAGTACCCACATGACGTTGTACTTGACATCGGTAGCACAGGGAGTATTGAGTGGTCTCATGCAGGTAAGTTTAGTGGTCCTGAAACATTTAGCGGATTTGAATCCAGCCTGAATTCTGTGCTTGTAACCTGTGATTATGATCCATGTACTGGATGCGATTACAACCAGTCAACAGGAGAGTGCACAATTGATTTTAATTTTACATCAACGAGTTCAGGCATTGTGCAGGTGAACAGCCTGGATATTGTGTATGAGACTAATCAAAGCCTGTTTGATTATGATGATGACGGAGTGCCGAATGGAGATGATAACTGCCCATCTGTTGCAAATCCCGACCAGACCGATACGGATGGTGACTATATAGGAGATGCTTGTGATAACTGCCCCACAGCCCCTAATGCCTGCCAGACAGATACTGATGGTGACGGCATAGGTGATGCATGTGATAATTGCCCCACAGCCCCTAATGCCTGCCAGACAGACACTGATGGCGACAGTATAGGAGATGCATGTGATAACTGTCCGGATGATTCTAATTCTGCTCAGGCAGATTCAGATTATGATGGCGTAGGTGATGTCTGTGACAACTGCCCGGATGATTCCAATCCGGACCAAGTAGATGTGGATGGTGACAGCATAGGAGACGTATGTGATAACTGTCCAACGATTCATAATCCTGACCAGACAGATACAGACGGTGACGGTATAGGGGATGTAGGTGATAACTGTCCAACAGTTCCTAATGCCTGCCAGACTGATACTGAGGGTGACGGCATAGGAGATGCTTGTGACAACTGCCCAGACGATTCTAATGCTGGTCAGGAAGATTCAGATTATGATGGCATAGGTGATGTCTGTGACAACTGCCCAGACGATTCCAATCCGGACCTGGCAGATGTGGATGGTGACAGCATAGGAGATGCATGTGATAACTGCCCAACGATTTATAATCCCGACCAGGCCGATACTGATGGTGACGGTATAGGAAATGCATGTGACAACTGTCCCGCTGTTCCTAACCCCGACCAGGCCGATACTGATGGCGACAGTATAGGAGATGCATGTGACAACTGCCCGGATGATTCTAATTCTGCTCAGGCAGATTCAGATTATGATGGCGTAGGTGATGTCTGTGATAACTGCCCGGATGATTCCAATCCGGACCAAGTAGATGTGGATGGTGACAGCATAGGAAACGCCTGTGATAACTGCCGCGCTGTTCATAACCCGGACCAGACTGATACGGACGGGGATGGAATGGGCAACGCATGCGACCCTGATGATGATAACGACGGGATAAGTGATGAAGATGAAATTGATAACGGCACTGACCCGCTTGACCCTAATGACCCGTTCAGAGATGAGGTTGCGCCGGCTCCGCCAGTCAATCTTACTGCTGTGGCGATTGCGCCTGATGTAATAAGGCTTTCGTGGGTTTCGTCACTCTCGCCTGATGTGGCGAAATATAATATTTACAGTGCGCTCAGTGAAACCGAACTTGATTATTCTGTGGCGATCTTTTCTGTTGATAAGGATATGAATATGTTTAATGATACCGGACTTCTGAATAATACTGAGTATTTCTATGTTGTGCGCGCAGAAGATGAAGCCAGCAATGAAGAGAATAACACAAATGTTGTTTCAGCAGTCACCTATGCCCCGTATGAAAATGAAGATCCTGATGAGGACGGGCTTCCAAGTGACTGGGAAGATGAGTATAACCAGACAGATAACCTGCTTGACCCTGATATGAATGATACTGACAGTGACGGGGTTTTGGATGGAGACGAGGACCCTGATGTGGACGGTCTCACAAATGAGGATGAATACGAGTACGGCACCGACCCGAACAACCCTGATTCTGACGGCGATGGGATGCCTGACGGATGGGAAGCAGACAATGGCCTTAACCCGCTTGACCCTAATGACGGGAATGATGATAACGACGGTGACGGCCTCACTAATGAAGATGAATACCGGCACCGTACAGACCCGAAGAATCCAGATACAGACGGTGACGGTATCAGCGACGGGGGTGAGATTGCAAATGGCACTGATCCGCTTAATCCTAATGACCCTCCGAAGCCTCCAGAGGAATATCGCGGGGGAGGCGGCGGTTCATCTGTCGGCATCCCTCTTTCAGAGACTATAGAGCTTGTTGTAAGTGATGTGCCTAAGCTTGAGATAAAGACTATTGATATGGTGCGCGAGATGGTTGTGGGCGTGCCTAACAGCGCTTTAGCTGTTGTCAAGAATACAGGCAATGTCTCCTATGTTGTGGAAGTTATTGCAGATATTCTTGGTAAGAGTATCCTGATCAGCGAGACTATTGACGCCGGTGAAGAATATGGTTATGTTTTTGATGTTCTGGCAGATGATGATGATGTGGGTGCGCACAGGGCGCACTTTATAATCCAGTCAAACGGCAAGAAGATTGAGAGGTATGTTGAGTTCAGCGTAGGATATACGACATCCGCAGAAGGTCCCGGAGAGCTTGAGATAATAGGCCCAGGGATAATTATTGATGAATCCGGGAAATTTGTGACTGTAGAGGGATGCACAGTTGATGATGTTGGCAATCTTCTTGTCTATATTGACGGTGAGTTCATTGGAGAGATTATACCTTATGATGATAACTGCTTTAAGAAAGTGTTTGAAGTTGAGCTTGATGCAGGAGACCATACCCTGAAAATAACTGTCGGCAGCAGGGTATATGAAAAAGAGTTTATGGTC
>QMVA01000052.1 GCA_003660865.1 Candidatus Nanohalarchaeota archaeon
AGAGGGAATGTGCGCATTGGGCTTTTGGTCTCTACGGTTGTTTTTGCGGGCTATCATCTGCTGATCGGGTGGGGTATCTTGAAAGCAGTTATTATGTTAGTTCCCGGGGTTGTGTTTGGGGTTATGTTTATCAAGTATGGGTTTCGCGGGTGCCTTTCGTGTCATCTTTCTAATAATGTTTTGGCTGTAGTCGGAATTGTAAGCAGTTGAAAGGATATCTGAATCTTACCCCTACAAATTGAGCTAAATTCGTTTTTTCGTTAAAAGGTAGGGGTAAGAATCATCTCCGGAGGTGCAAAAGTTTAATAAAATGAGGAGATGTTAATTTATTGTTTAATTGTATGGGCCGAAGTCGCTTAGCCCGGTATGGCGGCCGCCTCGAAAGCGGCTGTTCGAAAGGACACGCAGGTTCGAATTCCTGTCCGAATAAGGCAAAAGGACAGGGCGGGAATCCTGCCTTCGGCGCTATTTTTCTTTTTGGTGGCAGGTATATGGAGTAAACCATAGGTCGCCTAAAATGAGGTATTGGCTGTAACTTACTGGAGTAAGGCTGGTGGTGTGTCATTAATGCATATTAATTTATGGTTGAATTTACCAGATTATTGATTGCATTAACTATATAACCAGAAATCTACAGTATGTTATTATGCGTAAAAGTGTGGATTACAGTGAGAAGCCCGTTAACTGGAACAATATCGCCTTAAAATTGATTCCTGTCATGATATTGATGATTATGGGTATAATGTATCTGTTTAATGCCAATTCAGATAAAGTATATATTGCATACTATAATATTACCAATGAAACTAATCCGTACGAGGATATGGGTTCAGGAGATATTGGTCCTGTTTTTTTGCCACACCATATACTTCTGATTCTGATAACTATCGGGATCATGGTGGTTATCGCATTTGCAGTCTATATATTAAATTCTATTAACGAAGAGGAAAGCCCACAGGAGACATATATCTATTCTGATTTTTGAATGAAATGTTTTCATTCATCTTTTTCGTAAATCCATGAATCTTCGTTCTTGTCGTATTCAATTATCTCATCGACATCAAAGAATAAGCTTATTTCCTTTTCTGATGATTTTTCTGAATCTGAAGCATGTATGAGGTTTCTTCCTGTGTGCATGCCGAAGTCGTATCTGATTGTGCCTAGTGCTGCCTCCTTCGGATTTGTGGAGCCGGCCATTTTTCTTACAGTTGCTATTGCATCGTCACCTTCGATTATCATCGCTACTACAGGCCCGGATTTGATGAACTTGACAAGACCGTCATAGAAACCTTTGCCTGCGTGTTCACCGTAATGGTTTTCCGCCAGTTTGTGCGAGATCCACAACATTCTCAAGCCGACGAGTTTCAGGCCCTTATGCTCGAATCTCGAGATTATATCGCCTATAAATCCTCTTTGTACCGCATCGGGCTTTAGCAGAATCAGCGTTCTTTCTATTTTCATCTGGAATCACTGGATATTATTTTTTTCGATTGTGCCGTTTTTTCGAAAACGAAAAAAAACTTAAAATCGGACATATACATAAGAGGATTTTATGATTTTTTATTTGTTTTGGCTAATCTTTCGCTTTTGCGCTTCCTGTAAAGCGCAGTCCATTTGACTTTTTTTGCCATACGGATTTTCGCGTTTCTTTCACACTTGGAGGTGCAGTAGTAACTTATTGCTCCGTCTGATTTCACGGAAATAAGACCGCGACCCACAGGTATTGATTTTTCACAAAATGAACAGTTCATACTCATAGATTACACCATTTAAATTTATTCAATTACACCTGAATCTTCCATGTCTGATTCTTTTACCATCAGTATGTCGCCGATGCGCACTGAGCCGATTACATTTCTTATTAGTACTTTATTGCGCTTTGTTTCGCTGATTGTTGTGCATCTTACTCTTGTAACGCCTTTTGCACCGCTGCGACCCATGATGTGTATAACTTTTGCTGGTAATGCCATAATATCATCCTCAATTCAGAATTTATTTCTTCAGTTCCCCTATTTTTTTGATTATGTCATCTACTTGCTTTTTTCCTTTTCCTTCGTCAACTACAGCTACTGCACCTGTGGACACTTCTATGCCGCATGCTGCGCCCAGTTCCTGCTTGCTTGGAACTGTTATCACTGGCACGTCTTTTTCTTTGCATATCATTGGTATGTGCATGATTACCTCGATCGGGCTTACATCTACTGCAATAACTACGAGCTTTGCAAGACCGCGCTCAATCGCCTTGGTTGCTTCGTTTGTGCCTTTTCTTATGCTGCCAGAGCCTTTTACTGCCTCAAGGGCCTCATATACTTTTTCTGCAACATCTTTACTTACTTCAAAATCTACTAAATTTGCCATTTGTAACACCTCATATTAAATCTCGGCTGTGCCGTCATCAACTTAATGTTTTCATTGGTAGAATTCATTATGATGAGTTTATATCTGATTCAACAGGATTTATACACTCAAATACTTTTAAATAGTTTACTATTGTGCGCGAATCCTCTGGTAGGCTTGCAATCATGTCCTCAATGTTGCATTGATATTTTCTATGTCTTCCTCAATGTGCTCAAGCTTGTCTACGCTCTGGGTGAGGAGTTCTGTGCTCTCTTTTTTGTTGCCTTTGAATTCATCCATAATTCCCCTTAGGTCGCGCGAATTCTCTTTCAGTGAGTATAGAAGTTCTTTCACATCCCTGTATCTTTCGAGGCTTATGAAGACAGGACCTTTTACCTGTGAGATTCTTCGTTTTATCTCTTTTTGGAGTGGGTCATGAATCGGTTCTTTTGGCATTTCAATTGTCACTGTTTCAGGTTGGGAAGGTATGCCTTGCGCATGTAATGATTCTGCGGGTGGCGTTATTACATGATTTGCAGATGGAGATGATGTGGGTTGTGGGGGTATAGGCGGGTGCGCTACAGGGGATGATGAGAATGCCTGTTTAGGCGGCGCTGACGCAGTATTTGGAAATGCCTGCGCTAGTTTTGGTCTCAGGTCATTGGGCATCGGAGGCAATCCTGCTTGAGAAGCGCTTTTTGAATCAATTTTTTGCATGATTTGTGATATATTACCTGGTTTTGGTGGCGGAGGCATTTCAAGAGGTATAGGCTTAGGATTCGGGGTTATTATTTTGCCTGTAGGGATGTCTGTTTTTATATTAATCTTTTTTGGATTGATTTCTGCCATTAGTATCACCTTAAACATACAAATTATTGTTTTCTTTATTTATATATATTGTTCATCAATCATGAAACATTGATGAAGTTTATCAGAATTTCAGGCTGTTTAGGTGTGGGTAAAGTATGCTATGATTTTTTTGTTCTTTTGGATAAGATTTGCAAACCCCACTCTTTCAAATTGCACTGTCTTATTATTGAGGGTATTTATATTTGATTCTGCTTTGCCGTTGTGCTTTGTGTTGTCAGGCATTATAAGTTCAACATCTACACTGTCTCTTTTTGGGACCCATTGAAGTACCTGGATCCCTGCTTTGTTGATTTTTGGGAGGTCTTTTTCATCAACGGGTCTGAATTTTTTGTCTAATATCCCGTATGCGAACTCTTTCAGCCGCACAAATTTACCCTGATATTTCTCGTAGTCTTTTTTTGCGATGTATATCCTGGTGCCGATGTTGAGTTTGCGGGCAACTTGCGATTTCACAGGAGGATTTATGATTCGTGTGGTATTTGTGTATTTTGTCGTGCTTATGTCTATCTCTTGGGGCTCTTCTACATAGAAGTAGCGGGATGTTATCGAATCTATGATTTTTTTGTTGTATGCACAGAGATTTTTTTCTGATACCCTGATATCTGATTTTTTAATGCCAACATCTGTTATGAATGCTATTATTGCCTGGGGAGTAAAGCCTCGCTTTTTCAGGGCTCTAAGGGTTCCAAGGCGCACATCATCCCAGCCTGTAAGTTTGCCCTCCTCTATCAGTTTGCGGGCATCACTCGTGCTTTTCATACCCTCGACAATGAGTTTTCCTGTCTGTATATCTTTTGGGTATTTCCAGTTGAAGTAGTCGTAGAGATAGCCCTGCTTTTCGCTTGTGGCAATGAAGTCTATGCCCCTTATGAGGTGTGTTATACCAAGAAGGTGGTCGTCAATAGCTGATGCAAAGTCATAGAGTGGCCAGACCTGGTAGTCTACAAGAGGATGGGTTGGGTTTGTGACGATTCTTGCAGCAGGCCAGTCGCGGATTGCCGGATTTTTGTGCTTGATATCTGTTTTTATGCGAAGGACTGCTTCACCGTCCTGATAGTCTTTGAACATTTTTTTCCAGCGCATCATGTGTTCTTTAGGGGTAAGACTGCGGCACGGGCATGCTATCGCGCTCTTTTTTAGTTGTGCGAATTTTTCGCGCGGGCAGACGCAGACATATGCAGCACCCATTCTTATTAATTTTTCCGCATACTCATAATATATTGGAAAACGCGATGACGCACAGATAATTTTATCCGGCTTTATTCCAAGCCACATAAGGTCTTCGGGTATCCAGTCGTATGCTTCTTTCAGCGGAGTCTTTATTTTCGGGTCTGTGTCATCAAGGCGCACGATGAATTTTCCTTTGTATTTTTTTACATAGTACCAATTAAGGATAGCCTGGCGCGAGTGACCAAAAGACAAGGGCCCGTTGGGATTTGGGGCAAAGCGCATTACTACTGTTTTTTCTACACCCTCAAGGTCTTTCATGACTTGTTTTTCTTTTTTTGGCATAGCTGTGGCTATTTTGAGAGTTGATATTTGTTTTTGCTGCTGTTCTTCAGTCATGCTGTTTATGTCCTGCACGATTTGTTCTATTATTTTTATTGTGGCAGGCACGTCTTTTTTTGCCTCGGGCAGGGCGCCAAGGAGGCTTCCAAGAACTGCTTTACTGCTTGCTCTGCCGCCGTGCTGGGCTGCGTTCTTTAGCGCGAGTTTCTCTGCAAGGTCTTTTATTTTCTGCATGGTTATCTTTTTTCCTTGTGAATTATATATTTTTATGGCAGAAGAATTACTTTTTATTGCTTTTTTGGGATATGAGGCTTTTTGTTTCGCGCAATGAGCAAGGCTGCTGCAATGGCTAATGCGAGAATTACGCCATACCATGCCATACCTGGAGATTGGGCGAACATTCCTGCGTTTTTGTTTACTACGGTGATTCTTTTTGTGTCGTATTTATTTTCATAGACATTGTCCGGACCTATTGCAATCTCGTATGATCCCATTTTTCCTGCAAAGATTTCTGCAATGATTGTTTTTTCCTCACGGGGTTTCATAGTGATGTTTATATCATGTGGATATATGTCCTGGTTTTTAAAATGTATGAAGTTTTTGAATGTTGTGTCAGGGCTTCCTATATGAAGTGGTACAAGAGCATAGTCATTGGATGGGTTTTTTACTGTGATTGGTATTTTCTCCCTGTTTCCTATGTTCATGATTACATGGTTTTTTTCGCTTTGGAAATATGCAACTGCGTTTCTGCTCAAGGTTGTTAGCGGTACATATTGCAGTATCATGTCCTGTGTTGTTGTTGCAGATGGATTGACTATGATGCCTGCTATTGTGTTCGGGACGAGACCGGATTTTGTTGCGGTGAGGGTGTATATTGATGGAAGTACATTGTTTATTGTGTATTTTCCAAGAGCATCTGTTGTGTTTTGATATGTGTTTGCGAAATCTGATGCGCTTATACCTGCGCCTGTGAGAGGGGTGCCTGAATCATCGGTAACTGTCCCGTTTATTGTCCCGGATAGCGGTCCTGAGCTTAGCCATGTGACGTTCCAGTTGTACAATGCGGGTGCTGCATCTGATGCTGTTAATTGCGCGTATAATTTGATGGATGGTGTTGAACCTGCGCAGAGGGATATGCTGTCGTTGTTTCCTGTGAGACCAGAGCATAATGTGGCATCATCGGATGATCTTAGTATATTGTAAGTTATCGATGCGCCTTGCGATAAAGTATAGTCTACATTGTTGTTGATGATTATGGTGCCTGGGGAACCTGGAGAGCCATGGATAATCCATCCGGAGCCACTGCCGCGGTTTGCAGAAGTGGTGCCTGTTATTATAATCTTGTTGCCTGTTAGTGTTATTCTTCCGCCTCCGCCTCCGCCGCTGCCAGTTGCGTCATTACCACCGTTACTGCCGTCAGCAAAGATACGGCCAGATACTGTGAGGTTGTCTGCAGTGATATTTATTCCGCCACCGGATCCGCCCCCTCCCCTGCCAGAGCTGCTTCCTCCATTTGAAGTGACTGAGCCTTCTATTATGATTTTTGCGGCGTTGAGAACTATGCTTCCACCTCCGTCTCCGCCGTGGGATCCAGAACTAGTGCCTGTGCCGCCGCCGCTACCCATCCATAATCCGGCATTATTTGCATCGCCGTATGTGGTGCCAGGACTTCCCTCATTTCCAGTGCCCCAGCCACGTCCACCGTTTCCCCCGTAACCTGCGCCTGCGCCGCCAAAGCCGGACGGATGGCCGGTATCTCCTGCGCCACCTCCACCTGGACCTTTACCTGCTTGTGCGGAACCTACTCCGCCATGATGGCCTTTTCCGTTAGCGTTTATTGAAGATATTGCATCAATAAATATTTCTTTTGCACGAAGTTCAAGTTTGCCGGTGGATGTGTTCCCATCATAATCTTTAACATATAACACTCCCCCATTGATAATTTTAATAATGTTGTATTCATGTGTGCCATTGAGAGTCATACTGGTGCCATCTATTATGAGATTATCTGCTGAATAGATAAATGACGTTGTATTATTAGCACAAAATTTGTCCCAGCTTATTATATTGGCGGGTGCTATTGATATCGATGTTAATTCACCAGATATTGCGTCCTGACTTATTTTAACAATCTCATCGCTAACAGTTATGTTTTCGCTTGCGGATATTCCTTCTCCTTCTGTGAAGTCGTCTTCCCATTTTGTTGAATCTATTGTGTAGTAAACTGTGGATGAATCCCAGATATCGGCGTTATTTTTTATCCAGACTGTTAATTTGTTGGAGCCCATTTTTGATGTTAGTGTCGTATTTGGGAGAAATGTGTGATTTATCCCGTTGTTTATTGAGAATCTCCAGCTTGAGTGATTGCAGCCTGGGCCGGAATCATGGCATGAGACATTCAGGTTCAGGAGGTTTGTTTCTGTGTATGTTGTGTTTTTTGGGGATGATATCGTTATTGTAGAAATAGTGCCAATTTTGCAGCATATTTTTTTTGTGTAGCTGCCGGTGCCTGTGCAGTTTGCAAGATGTGCGTTTGTTGTATCAGACATTGAGAGAAGGCATGTGTATCCTGGATTGCAGGCAAAGTCGGTATATGTGTATGTTACAATTCCAGAAGGTGCTGCTGTAAGGCATACGTCGTTTGTGTAGAGCGCACTTGGATATTCTTCTACATGGGAATCAGTTTGTGCGAATAATGATAATACGCCGGTACCGGTTGCGCAGCCGTCAGAGTACGTTCTTGTCAGGGTGTATGCCGGGTCATCACAGCAGAGGTGGTGTGCGTAGTTGCTTTGTGTGCATTCTTCTGCATGGGCGTCTGTTGTGCCGGATAGTTTGATTATGCATTCCTCTGTAGCTGCGCAGGGGGCGTTTTTTAGTGTGCATTCGAGGGCATGTGTGCCTGGGATCAGGAAGAGTATAAGGATTATGAATATTGTGTGTTTCGTGATATTTGTGAAAAAGTTCATACTGTGATAATTGGCGTGGTTGTATAAATAGATTTTTGGTGTGGGTATGAGTAAAATTTTCGTGAAAAGTGAATTTTTTTGATGACCTGAAAGGCGCATTTTATGCACTAAAACGTAACCCTCTGACATCATCTCCAATGGAACTCGAGGATGCGAGGGAATTTAGTATCACGGAAAAAATATCCATACCTATTGGTGTTAACTATATAAACTATGAAAATAACAATTGTGTTTATGAGAGGCATGGTTGTTGTAAGTTGTGTTGTTCTGATTTGTCTTTTGGCAGCGCCGACTTTCGGCTTTGGTGTTGCGGAGCCTGTTACGGGGTTTTTTAGTTATGTTTTCGGGTTGTTTTCTTATGCGGATGAATCGCCGCAGGTTACTGATGCTTTTCTTAACCAGTATAAGTTTGTGCCTGAGGATTATATGATGATTACTGCGCATGTTGTGGATGATTATGGTGTGGAGGAAGTTCGGGTTGAGATTGAGCATGACGCA
The DNA here is from genome assembly GCA_003660865.1 of Candidatus Nanohalarchaeota archaeon. GTDB lineage: Archaea > EX4484-52 > EX4484-52 > EX4484-52 > B79-G9 > B79-G9. The sequence goes on from QMVA01000052.1 coordinate 8,184, forward strand.
GGTGTTGATGTTGTCAATCTGATTCTTGTTACAGGAAATGAGAAGGAGGGGACTTACCAGGGGCAGTGGGTTGTTCATGACTGCTCTGCGAGAGAGTATGATGCGCGGATTATTGCTGTTGATTCTTCGGGGCAGGAGGGTTATAAGGTGCTTGTGTGGGAGGATCCACTGGTATGCAATCCGGGGCATCAGGCAGAGGATGTCTGCCCAGGGGTGTTTGGTGGGAATGCCACTGGCGCAGGTGATAAAAATTATACTTTCCCCAGTGATGTCCGGATTAATGGTGATTTGGATATGACTTCGAAGAAAATCACGAATGTTGCTCTTCCGACAGGTAATTCAGATGCTGTCAC
>QMVA01000053.1 GCA_003660865.1 Candidatus Nanohalarchaeota archaeon
AGTCGCAACAAGAAACTTCAGCCCAGGCACAAGAAAAATCAGCCCCCCGACAAGAGCAAACAGCATAATAATCCTCTTCAGGTTAATCACACTGGAAATACCAGACCTCAATCTATTTCCATAAGATTTTTTTGGCACCACATCTATCCCGGAATGCGTAGTCGGCCTGGATTCCAGGATATGTCTGATAAAGAAATAAACCCCCAGCGGCAAAAAGATATTATACCCAAGGAAAAGATATATTGGAATATTTTTAAGATCCTGCGCAAGAAAAATCGAAATAAGCGGAAACACAATCATCCCCATGACCGGCAGCATAATACCCAGCCCGTGCAGCACCATAATCGGCGTCTCAAGATTTCTTGCATACATCTTCATCTTATTATCCATACCCTCAAGCACGACCCCGATAGCCTTATCAAGCATTGCAATCCTTCTTTCATCATCTGCCTCAAGCATAGACTCCTTAATAAGATGTATTGACTCAAGAAACTCCTTATTATAATTCTTCCATGCCTTAAGATATTCAGTAAAAGACTCCTCAACAGAATTATGGATTCCTACCTCAACCTTCCACAAGACCCTCTTCAGATCACCCCTCAGCTTGCCGCCCACATTTTCAGCAGCAAACCTCACCGCGCCCTCAAAATTAGGCACAGACCTAAGAAACACAACAATATAAAGCAGCGCATTAATCAGCTCGCGCCCTTCCTTCATCCTCACCAGATTAGCATGGCTAAACGGGTAAGTCAGCACAAAATAAGCACATATAAGTGGCACAAAAAGCATAAGAATCAGTTTCAGGACAACAGGCCCGATTGGCAAAAAGACCGAGAACAAAAGCAACATAAACGAAAGCGCCGCAGCAACAATACACCCTCCTGTCACATCCTCTGGCGTAGTATGCATACCGCTGAAACGGATAGCATTATTCATCTTCTTTCTCGTATCCTCATCCGGGGACAGCCTCAAAATTTTACCGGAATAAAAACAAAACTTTTCAAAAATCGTATGCGGCTCACGCGCCTCTCTCTCCTCTTTCTGGTACAGTTTATACTCTCTTGACCCCAGGTAAGAATACCGTCCTTTCTCACCACTTCTCCTACTCTTAACATCAGGCATATCCGGCATATTATATGCAGTTTCACTCTCGATTTTCTTCTCATCCATGATACTTTTAATTAACTCCTGCTTCTCCTTTATCATGACCTCTGCTTCAGTCAGTTTCTTCTTCTTACCAAACAACCCCATATAATCACTGTGATATTATTACATTTCATTTGCTTATAAAACATATCAACACATCATCTAAATAGCTCTCATCATCATTGGCATCACCCAGACATACTATACCTGATATTCCTCCCATAACTACCTGACCATTGACTTTACCTGATCAACAATCCTGTCAAATACAAATTTTACAAACGGTCTTTCATCTCCTTTATCAGATAATTCCAGCACTTTATAATACTCTCTTCTGTCTTTATTCTCAATAAAAAACATAGGATATCCATTTTTAAAAAGAACGAAATTGCTGATAACTCTTGCAGTCCTTCCATTACCATCACTAAAAGGATGAAGTCTTACAAATTTGGTATGGACAAGACATGCAATTTCAATAGCATGAAATTTATTTTTATTATTATTATACCACACAAAAAAGAATTTCATTAACCTGTCAATTTCTTTGAAAGAAGGAGGTATATGTTCAGAACCGGTTATAATTACATCATGGCATCTATACTTGCCGACAATTTGAACCTTTGTGTTTTTAGTTAAAATACTATGGCATTTAAGTAAAAATCCATTATTCAAATCACCCGTATATGCTTTCATAAAATTCATACATTCTCTGCTATTAATGACCTCGTTATATTCATACGTAGTAGCATCCGCAGGTATAATATTATCCTGCAAAATCAGGTTTGTATCTCTTAAACCCAGAGTATTGCCTTCAATGGCATTGGTATTATAAGTAAATCTTGCCAAAAAATCATGATAATACTTCTCCCTGATTTCCATGGGAAGTTTACCAAACCACTTATTATATGACTCCTTTAAGTCTTCCAGAACTTCTGCTTCATCATCCTTGAGATACCGGAATTTTGCTCTTTTCTTAATAAGTCCCTGTTCTTCAGCTTCTTTTTCTATAAGTTCAGCTACTTCCTTAATTTTTGGTTTTTCAGGTCTCTGTTTACCTACATATTTCCTGATTTTCTTCCATTTATTTTTACCAATCCTAAAATTCTTACTTATGTAATAATATTCATTTTCATTTCTCTTTATTTTTTCTACAACAACCATACATTTAGTTTATATGACCACAAAAGTATTTAAATGTTAAAAAATCGCATTTTTTCGTGGTCATATCGCATTTAATATTTTTCATTGTCTATAAAGTATGACCCGGCAATGAAAATGCTTAGGATTCACCAATTTTACCTATATCTGATGATTTTTACATCATCTTAAAAATCTTCCAGGTCAAACACTTCGTACCCCTCTTTTCTCAAGCTATTCTTGTTTTCAATCTTTTTCGCAAGCAATCCAAAATATTCTTTTCTTCTACCCTGTTTCCACTCAACATATTTTGACTTCTCTTTTAGTTCCTCAAGGATTTTCATTGCCTGTTTTTCTTTAAGGTCTTTCCACTTGACTTCAAAGAGACAGATTTGTTTTTTGTTCTCATCCAGCGCAACCAGATCAATTTCCTTATCCTTATGCCACCATCTCCCGATTTTTGTGAATTTAAACGGCAACTTATCTCTATTTTCAATCAAAAACTGTTTTGAAATATCCTCAAATGGAAAACCTATGAAAGCAGGCAAATCCGGGGTAATTTCCTCTGCAACTTCAGCCCCCTCACCAAATTCTATCCTTGAAGTATTTATTCTCACATATTGGAACCAGAATCTGTAAAAATTATCTGAAATAGAATACAATGTAGCCCTTGTTCTGAACTTGTTCTCTGTTACCGGGATTTCTTTTCTTATAATCTTCACTCTTTCAAGAATTTCAAGATATTTTGATAATTTATTCTGTGATATCCCTGATATATCGACTATATGCGAAAACTTTCTTGTTCTTGCACCGACTGCATTTATGATTGACACATAGACCGAAGGATTCTTAAATTCTTCGTAGAACAGGTTTAGCGGTTCCCTGTACAAAAAAGAAATATTATTGAAAACGTTTTCTTTCAGGTTTCCTTTTATTGTTTTTGAATCATCAAACTCCTCCAGATACCTTGGCACCCCGCCAAGCACAGAATAAGCAATAATCCTCTCCTCTTTATTATAATTACTGAAAAACGCAGAAGACTCAGAAAAATACAGGGGTTTTAATTCCATCTCATAAGTTTTTCTCCCGTACAATGCACTTCCATACCCCATTGCAATTTTATATATCGTTGAAATTATTGAACCGCTCAAGATAAGGCATATTTTTGTATCTTTCAGTTTTTCCCACCAGCGCTGCAATATGCTTGGCCATGCCTTATCCGAATTATAAAGGTACTGGAACTCATCAATTGCAACAACAATTCTTTTTTTTGAAATTGAACACAAAAATTCAAAGAAGTCATCCCAGTTACTGAATCTTACAAATTTACCTTTTATATTTTTTGAAAAAACAGATAAGTTATCCCCTGAAAGATCTGCGATAAAATAATATCCCTCCTTATCCTTTAAAAACTCCTTTATCAGTCTTGTTTTTCCAACCCTTCTTCTTCCATACAGCAGGACTAATTCCGCCTTATTGCTTTTATATATCTCATTTAACGATTGTAGCTCTTTTCTTCTACCCACAAACATACTTTCACTTATCATACTTTAAAGTATGTATTTAAGCTTTAAATAGTTATTTTTTTAGCTCACAAGCATATCATCTTACTCGCTTGCTCAATACTCCCCACCTCTCCACCCCCTCACGAAGGATACCTCCCCTTCCTCTCCCTAATCTCATTTTTAACCCACTCATTCCACCGCGCAAAAATCCTCTGCGAATCAAGAGACCCATACTCATCCTTCACTCTCTCCGAAATCACATGAAACTGGTCATTGCTATCAGTAGTAAAATCCGCCTCAAGAATACTAAACTCATCCATCTTCCTTGCATACCCCACAAGCGTCTCCTTCACCTTCGCCCTCAACTGGATATTATCCCACACCGCCTCCCAGTTATCCCTCCACTCCTTAACCCTGTTCGCAATCTCATTAACAAGATAACTCTCGCCATTAAGAAACGTCTCCGAGGGCTCAAGAATATCACTCTTCGCATTATACTCCATAAGCGGCACAAACGCCTTCTCCTTCTGCGGATCCTCACTCCACTCCTTCGTAATCTCCGTAATGCTGATCATCCTTCGAAACGTATGAAGCCCGTCAGCAGACCGCAGCCTGTTATTCATGACAATAACATCCGTAGCCTTAAAACTCGTAGGATGCACACCAAGATCATTAACAACCCTGTCAAACACCCCGTACGGCGAATCCCCGTGAATAGTGCCTGCAACCACATTAGCAAGAGCCCCGATTCTCATCGCTTCATACAAAGCCTTCGCCTCAACAGACCTCACTTCCCCGATAATCAGGCACGAATCACCCAGCCTAAGCGATGTCCTGATAGCCTCATCTGTCGGCACCTCAATCTCCACATGCGTAATAACCGACCTTGACTTTAGCCTCACAATATTATACCCCATATCCGCCAGAGCCTCCACAGGCAACTCAAGAGTATCCTCAACAGTAAGAATCCTGTACCTCTTCATAATCTCCGTAAGAGTAGCCCCAAGCATACTGGTCTTCCCGCTGGACCTCGTACCTGCAAAAAGCATCGTTCTTGCCCCGTCAACAATAAAGCTCAAAAGCCCTCCAGCAAGCGGCGTCATCATATTTGCATTCATCATAAGCTGATACGTCCACGGCTTATCCCTATGCCTTCGAAGCGCAAGAGCAAGCCCGTCAGGACTCAGCGTATTAGTAATCGCACCAACCCTCACCCTCCCGCTCGGAAGCTCAATCTCAGTATCAAGGACCGGGTTAGCTTCATCAAGCGGTCGCCCCGAAGCAATCCTGAAACGTGTAGACCACGCATCTGCATCCTCATGAGTCGGGATAATATTCGTATCACACTCCTCGTGCTTTCCGTGAAAAAGAAAAAACGGCATCTGCCCGACAGGCGCATTCAGGAACAAATCCTGCACATTCTCATCCGCCAAAATCACCTCAAGCATCCCAAAACCTGCCGTATACCTCGTAAGGATCTCCGCAAGATCATCAATCTTCTTCGGCGAAAGGGTAATATTCATCGTATCAGAAATATCCGTAATCATATCCCTGCCAATATTATAAAAAATCTCGCGTGTCCTCTCCGGATCAGTAAACTCCGACTTATTCGGCTTATGCGCAGCCATATACCTCCGTGCCGTATCAAGAATAGTATACTCTGTATCGCGAAGATTAAACTCAGGCGGCGTAACATGATACCTCACATTCACCCTCCCGGGAACCCGTAGGCACTGCACCTCCGTCTTTCCGACAAAATACCGGTCAATCTGTGTGGCCCCTATAGGAATAGTCGTCATATACTTCGTAAGCATGAAATTCGGCTTAATCGTCGGGTGAAAAAGCTCCCTGTAAATCTCCCTTGAGCCAATATGATACCCGACAAGCCTGTCCCTGACTCCCTGTATCATCTCTGTTTTATCAAGAGCACCCTTAATAATCAGAAGATAATGATTAACATAATCATTATAACATTTCGCACAATTTGGATAACTATCCTTCGCTTTCTGTAGGTTATACTTAATCTCCCTTATCAGCCTGACATAAGCACCAATAGGATCCCTCTTCATATGATACCCGACAATATTCTGTATAAAACTAATCCTTTCAGGAATACACCTTTCACAACCATTCGGTCCTTTCTCAACAGCAAACAGCTTCTTGGTCCTCGTAAGACTCTTTATAGCACTTGCCACTTCCTTAAGCATCTTCGTCTGGGCATAACTGTACTCAAACTCCCTGTTAGCAGAAAGAACAATATTTGCAACCGCCCCTACCTCAATCAGCTTATCCATAGTCCTTGACATGCATATTTCGAAATCCTCAAGACTTGACCCGTAAAAACAGCCCACGCAGTTGACCTTCAACCTCTTCTGCTCGCGGTCATATTCATAATCACAAACCATAGAAAATCTATGGTCAAACATATATAAATAGGATTCGCCTACTTATAACCCATGTATAATCCATTCAAAAAAAAGGATATCTCAGAATACCAGAATATTCCTGGCAACACTCGCATCCGGAGTGCAGACTACCAGAAATACAGAACCGACGAAAAACTAAGGAAAGATTCAGGCTTTTTTGAAAAGATGTGCTTCTTCTGCGGAAAATTCGTCCAGTTAAAATTCGGCAAAAAAATGCAGGCCAACTTGGAAAGAGACATTCGCATCGGCAGACTATCAGTAAAGCCCGAAGATGTAGGCGCCCTTTTATTAGTATCCCTCGGCCTGATGGCATTAATACTCATACCTTTGTCCCTGTTTCACTATGACGGTTCAATGCGCTTCGGAATCTGGGTATTCCCATTAGCATGGTCCTACTACGTTCTCACATACCCTTCTTTCAGGGCCCAGGTCATAAAAATTCAGGCATCAGACGAGAGCCTCAAAGTAGTGCTCTACATGGCAATGTATCTTGAACTGAACCCCAACCTTGAAAACGCGGTCCGGTTCGCAGCAGAACACATAGAGGGCCCCCTGGAACAGGACCTCTCAAAACTCCTCTGGGACCTCGAATTCGGAATCTACACAGATATCCATCAGGCACTCGGCCGGTACATGCAGCTCTGGCTCGACTGGAACGTCGAATTCGTCAAATCACTTGAACTCCTGATGGACTCACTCTCCCGCGCAGGCGAAGACCGCATAAAACTGCTCGAGAAAGCACTCACATACATCCTTGACAATTCTTATGCCAACATGAGAGAGTATTCACGCGCCCTCGAAAATCCCATAAAGCTGATACAGGCAATGGGCATACTCCTGCCCCTGATGGGCCTTATCATGCTACCCATGATATCTATATTCTTAAGCGGCGACAGCCAGGTAGTAGACCCCATGTTCATAGGCATCGGATACACAGTAATGCTCCCGATGATACTATTCTTCCTGATGCGCCGCATCCTCATGAGACGCCCGGGCGCATTCGCGTTTCCTTCCCTGAAAAACGCGCGCAACCTGCCCCCGGACAATGTATTGCCCATAAAGCTCGGCAAAAAATACATCTACCTGCACCTCAAGATAACCGCCGTACTCGTTGCCCTCATAGTCATGATTCCCGGTCTTATACAGCTATACGCCTACGACCAGCACGTCAGGTATATAGATAGTATATGCCACGGGGAAAAACTTTGCTTTGACCAGCGCTGGAAAGACTTTATGAATGAACAATATGACCCCAAAGTAGTCTTCAACAACATGCTCCAGGTTATGACAATAATGTGGGGCGCAGCCCTCGGCATAATCATATTCTATTACGGCAGGAGTGCCAAAAAGCAAAAACTGCGCCAGGAAATAACCGAAATAGAACGCGATCTCTTCATCGGTCTCACAGAACTCGAAAACTCACTGAGCCGTGGCACCCCCATAGAGCGCAGCGTCTATCACATACTCGGTGAATACGAGCGCATGCGAATGAAAGAATCCCCACTCTTCCACTTCTTCATGGACATACTAAACAACATGCAAAAAAACGGCGATACATTCCCAAACGCAGTATTCGACAAAAACCACGGCTCAATCATAAAATACCCGTCAATACTCCTTCGCAACGTAATGAAAATGATAGTAGACGCAATACCAAGAGGAAGCGAAGTCATCACCCGAAACATCTCAATAATCACGCGCTACATCGTAAACACCCGCAAAGTAGAAGAGCTCATAAAAGACCTGCTTGAACAGGTCGCAAGCACCATGAAAATGCAGGCATCATTCATAGCCCCCCTGATATCCGCAGTCTGTGTGGCAATGGCTGCACTGATAGTCCAGATGCTCCAGAGAATTGCAGAAAAGATGGAAGATATAGAAGACAGCATCGGCTCAAGTTCAACAGGAGGCGGCATGTCAGATGCACTCGAGATGGTAAACATGCGAAACGTAATGCCCCCGACAATACTGCTGCTCATAGTAGGCACATATGTTATCGAACTCGTAGTACTGCTCTCGTATTTCGCAAACGGTATAGAGCACGGTTTCGACCAGATAAATCGTGACATGCTCACCGCAAAAAGCATGATATTCGGCATGACCCTGTTTTCAGGACTCGTACTCGTAGCCTTGGGATTATTCGGTCCCTTCATATATGGCATATAAAAAATATGTCGCTTAATA
>QMVA01000054.1 GCA_003660865.1 Candidatus Nanohalarchaeota archaeon
AACATTGAGAACCAGTATCCACTATAACAAGGATTGAAACTTTCTCGCACTAACATAGGTGGCGTACTCATCGTCAGATTGAGAACCAATATCCACTATAACAAGGATTGAAACTCATGTCTTGTCGTTTTAAATTATTCATGTCCATATATTGAGAACCAACATCCACCATAATAAGGATTTAGATATATAATGAACAAAACAACAGCAAAGTTAAGAATATAAACTTAACTTACAATTAGGGATAATATGGAAGAAATGAAATTAGATGTTACAGAACATATAGAACAGGCTCTGAAAACTTTGGAAAATAGTGGAGAATTAACTTTTGTTGGCGCTGACAAATCCGCGCTATCTATAAATAACATGTTTGATAAAACTACTCTTCAACAGGTATATTTTGCGCTTTCTCCGCCTACTGGAATGTATACTGAAAAGGAACTAAATGACTTTATGAATCAAATTGTTGAGAGTATAGGGATTGAGCCAGAGAATAAACATATTTTTAGGGTATATGGTGACACGCTGATCTATGGTAATTCTAAATACATGGAAGAAATCGGGGAAATAGTACCTGACGGTGAAGGATATACAGCAATGTTACTAGATGAGAAGTTATTTGGACAAGATGGTTTCGATGAGGCAGGTAAAATGCCCATTACAAAGCCAACATCAGGTTCATTGTATAGAGAGAGTGAGTTATATTTTTATCCTGACCGAAATGTTGCTAAAAATGAGTTTGGACGTCCAGATTATGAGAGGAGTACAGGTATTACGCTAAGTGATTTGGGTACTGCCAGAAAAGTAGATGGTTTTAAACGCGCTTTTACCAGAAGATAGAGTTTATATCTTAGATTCAGTCATTCACGGATTTGCCGCGGTCTATTACTGTTTCTGCAATGCTTCTTGTCTGGCTGTTTATTCTTGCGAGGTTTTCCAGTACTATTGCGAATGAGCCTACTATCAGTGAGTCGTGGGTGATTCTTTTGTCGGTTATGAAGAGGCTTTTGCCGGATGCAGAGAGGTCGTATTTTGACAATCTCATGCATTCTTCGATTACTTCGTTTGCCTGATCGAGGTTTTCGTATGTGAATGAGCCTATTACACGTTCCAGATTTTGTGCCAGTTCGGTGAACAGTTCTTTCAGGCTTTTTATCAGGTCTTCTGGAATATTTAAGTCTACCAGCTTAAGGTATGCCTCTGAGATGCCAACAGAACAGTCGCCTGCGGATTCAAGGTCACTTATGAGCCTGTTGTAGTGCAGGGCATCGTATGCAAAAATGCCTGTTTTTTTTGCGAATCCTGGGTTTTTTGATGCAAGATGCAAGTGGCGGGATGCAAGGAGTGTGAGGCGGTCTACTTCTATGTCACGCCCGATAATGTCTATGAAGAGGTCTGCGTCTTTGTTTTCTATTGCTGTGAATGAATTTTTGAACATCCAGCAGACCAGGTCATATATGCGCAGTACAATCTCTTTAATATCCGGACCGTAGATGTCTATTATCGAGTGTATCTCGAATTTGTCGCTGTGCTCGTTCAGGTCAAGGCCGATCATGGCGTTCTGGACAAACTGGCGGATATCTTTTTTGTCTTTCCATGAGAATGAGGCGCGGCGGAATCGGATGATATCTGCGCCGCGGATATATTCTGAGATTATCATGCGCAGTAGGAAGTTTGTGTCTTTTGCTGAAGCATCAATTACAGCTATGTTTTTCTTTTTTTTGTGCGGGCGGGGCAGAAGGTATAGTATGTTGTCTGTGCGCTCGATTATGCCGATTTTGTCGCCGGGGGCAATATTGTTTTTCTTTATCCATGGGCGCGGCAGGGAGACTATATATGTAGCGCCGGCGGCTGTTGACTGAATTTTTCGCAATTCCATGATAACACTTTTTCGAGAGCATTCGTTTGAATCTATATAGATATATATAAATTATATAGTAAACATTTATATTATTAACGGCGCTACTATTAGCCAGTGTGGGTGTTCTTTCTTATGGTTGAGCGCAGAGTAAGTCGCAGGATTTATGAAATTGATGGTTTGGTGGTATTCGTGGATGATGACAGGATTTTGATTGAAATCAAGAAAGCTGAAAAAAAGGCATGCGAAATAAGAGAAAAGGCGGCAAAGGATAAAGATGAGCTTGTGAGTGAAGCAAAGCGTGCTGCTATTAAAGTTGCAGAGAATGCTAAAATAAATGCAAAGAAAAAGGCAGATAAGATGATTGCTGATGCTGAAAATAAACTGAAAGAGAAGAAAGAGAAGATCATTTCAAAATGTGAAAAGGAATTTTCTGAATCAAGGAAAAATGCAGAGAAAAATATATCTTCTGCTGTTGATGTTGTTTATGAGAAATTCATAAGCATGTCCGGATAGTGTCTTTACGATTATTACTGTGAATATTATGCTTAAAACGAAAAGAATGAGCCGCGTCTCGATTGTCGGGTCGAAAACAGTCATGACAGGTGTGATTTCTGAATTATATGATATGAATCTTCTTCATATTGATGATTATGTTAAAAAGGATGATGCAGAATCAGATGGGTTTGATATTGGCTCGCCGCTTGAGGAATCAGGGAAGATATCTGAAACACTTGTTAAGTTGAGATCACTTGAATCACATCTCCCTAAAATAAAAGGACAGGCATCAAAGCATGAAGATATTTCTGACGTGGATGTGAAGATTTCGAAAATTGAGGCAGAGGTTATTGAAAAAATCGATGAGATGACGTCTGTTGATGATGCCAGGGCTAAACTTGAGGGGCAATTGTCTGAGCTTGAAGTGGTTTCGTGCCTTTCTCTTTCACTTGATGTGTTTTGTGAATATGATTCATTGAAATATTTTGTTGGTTATGTCAGGGATACAAGTTTTGAGGCAAAGATCAAAAAGATTACGAAAAAATGTAATGTGTATACGGGAATGCATGGAAAGAAGCTGGTTGCGGGTGTTTTTGTTGATAAGGAGAAAGGAGATGAGGTTCAAACTTTACTGAATGAGTCCGGATTTAGTGAGATTAATACTTCCGGCTTTCTTGAGCTTTCGGGTAGTGTTGATGTAATGATTGATGAGACTGAATCAAAGATTAAAAAACTTGATGATGCGAAGGAGAAAATAAACAGGGAACTTGCAAAAATCAGTGAGAAATGGGGAGCTTATATCAAGTCAAATGAGGAGACATTGTCTTGTGAGGCTGAAAAAGCAGAGGTGCCTTTGAGGTTTTCTGTGAGTGATAATGCGTTTGTTGTCAAAGGGTGGATTCCTGCTGAAAAGTTCAATATGATGGATAAGAGGCTACAGGATGTGAGTACAGGTAAAATATTTGTGAAGAAGTACGAGGTTGTTGGGAATGCGCCGATTGAACTTGAGAATAAGGGGCCTGCCAAATCATTTGGTTTCTTCATGGACCTTTATTCTCTACCGTCTTACAAGGAAATTGACCCTACTTTTTTTATGTTTTTGATGTTTCCAGTATTTTTCGGGTTCATGCTCGGGGACTGGGGATATGGTGTGCTTACACTCATTATTTTTACACTGCTTAAGTTCAAGGTTCCAAAAGCGAAAGATATATTGAATGTTCTGATTATTGCATCGATATCAACTATTGTTTTCGGGCTATTGTATGATGAGTTTTTCGGTATTGAGCTGTTCCATGAGATGGGCATACATTTTCCGCATCTTTTGACGAGGTCTAACAGTGCCGGTGCCAGCATGCTGATTGTTTATGCGCTTGGGCTTGGCATTCTTCATATTGCTGCAGGGTACCTGATCGGGTTTGTTAATGAGTTGAGGGAGCATGGGCTGAAAGCGGCTATATTAGAAAAGCTTAGCTGGATTGTCTACATGGCAGGGTTTTTTCCTGTGCTTCTCGGGTTTTTCGGGATGATTCCATCTGTTCCGTCCTACTGCTATGGGCTGCTTGTTGTCGGGGGGGTTATGATTGTGTGGGGCGAGGGCATCAAGGGGGCTCTTGAGCTGATATCCCCGCTTACGAATGTGTTAAGTTATGCGCGATTGATGGCTGTGGGGCTTGCATCGGTCATTCTTGCAGAAGTTGTGAATGAGATGGCGCACCCGATGTTCCATGCGGGGGTGGCAGGTGCCATCATGGGCATGGTTGTGCTTGTCGCAGGGCACAGCGTAAATATATGCCTTGGATTGATGTCGCCGTTTATACACTCGATGCGATTGCATTATGTTGAATTTTTCCTTAAGTTTTACCATGGGGGCGGGAAAAAATACCTGCCTTTCGGGCAAAGGGAAAGTTAAAATAAAAATGAATAATTTGGAGGTAATTAATATGGTAGAAGTTTTAATCGGTGATGAAGGCATGAAGGCTCTTGGAGCTGCACTTGCAATTGGGATTTCTGCAATTGGCGCTGCTATTGCAGAAAAAGACATTGGTGCTGCTGCAGTTGGTGCCATGGCTGAAAAAGAAGAGCTTTTTGTTAAAGGCCTGATAATGACTGTACTGCCTGAGACAATAGTGCTTTTCGGATTCGTTATTGCATATCTGATACTTGGATAGATTAATATATCTGATGGAAGGCGCGGAGTATTTGCGCCTTTTATCTTTCCGGTATCTCTATGGCAAAGACATGGGTCTAAAAAGTGGTGTCTTTGACAGTATCTTATAGTAATGCCCAAACAGGCAGAAAGAGGTGTCATAAATGACGTTGGACAAAGTAGTGGATGAAATAATTGACAAAGCAAAAGAAGATGCTAATGCGCTAAAAAAAGAAGGCAAAGTTGAAGCTGTGCCAATCCTTAAGAAAGCGAAGGCAAATGCATCTGAAATTGAAGATAATGCCATGGATTATGCAAAGGGCATAATCGAGGCTATGGAGAAAAAGGAACTTGCATCAGCAAAGCTCCAGTGCAAAAGAATTGAGCTTGATTCAAGAAAAGAGATTATTGATACGGTGTTTGATAAGCTGCAAGAGAAAGTGATGATGCTTGATGATAAGACCAGGAAGAATATTTATGAGAAGATGATTAAAAAGGCAGTCAGTGAGATGGCAGATGCTAGGTATGTCTATACCAATGCAAAAGATAAAAGTATTGTGAAGCCTGTTGCAGCAGGGCTTGAGGTAAAAGAAGCAGATATTCCTGGCGGAGTGATTGTTGAGGATAAGGATCAGAATGTACGGATTGACTGTACGTTTGATAGTATGCTTGAGGATGTGAGGGATGAGTCCCTTAAGGATGTTTCAAAAGTTTTGTTTGAATAGATTAATGATGTGAGCGATAAATGGCAAAAGATTCAAAAATCGGGCTTGGAACGTACCCTTATATGAATGCGAGGGTGCGCGTCATGAAAGGTGAGATGATTGGCAAGGATGAATATAGCAGGCTGATTAAGATGAGCCCGGCTGAAATCACGAAGTTCATGGGTGAGACTGCTTATAAAAAAGAGATTGATGAGCTTGCGATGAAGTTTCATGGGGTTGACCTGATTGAAGTGGCTCTTTACCTGAATGCTGCGAGGTCATTTAATAAGCTTATAAGGATTTCGAGCGGCAGGGCAGAGATACTTATCCAGGCATATCTTGTGAGGTATGATGTATATAACCTGAAGACGATATTAAGGGGCAAGATTGCAGGCAGGGATGAAAAAGAGATTAAAATGCTATTGATTCCGGCAGGACGGCTTGATATGGGGGCGCTTGATATGCTGCTTAAAAAGAAGACGTGCAGTGAGGTTATGGTTGCGTCGAAGGTTGTTAAGATGGATAAAGATGTTTCGGCGGCAGTTGATGAGTGCGAAGAAACAAAGTGCCTGTGCAGTATTGAGAATCTGCTTGATAAAAACTATTATAATATGCTGATGGAACTTTCGCTTACAATGCCAAAACAGGGCAGGTATGTTCGCCAGTTCATAAAGACAGAGATTGATTTTTTGAACCTGAAGGTGCTTTTCCGGCTTGTCAGGGAGAAATTGCCTAAAAATGATATTGTTGATAAGCTTGTGTTTTCAGGTGAAAAGCTTTCGCGCAAAAAATTGTTGATGCTTGCTGATTCAAAGGACTGCGAGGAGTTGTATTCTGGTCTTTCGGGAACAGGGTATGATGCTGTGCTTGAAAAGGGCATGGATGAGCTTCGTGATAAAAATGAACTTGGCACTTGTGAGATTGCTCTTGAAAAACATTGGCTCAGGCAGGTTGAGCTTATGCTGCATCAGCATCCTTTGTCTGTGGGGCCGATTCTTGGCTATATGGTCGGGAAGGATATTGAGATTCGGAATCTGCGCATGCTTGTACGTGCAAAGGTCACAGGTCTTGATGAGAAATTTATGAGTGAAAGTATTGTGGTGTAATTATGAGTGAAATTGCGGTAATCGGAGATGATGAGTTTACAATAGGATTCGGGCTTGCAGGTGTCAGGAGGATCATAAATGTTTCGGCTGATGAGTTTGTTTCAAAGACGACAGATGCGCTTAATGATACGTCTATCGGCGTGCTTGTGCTTGCGCGTGATGATGTTAATAAGCTTCCTATAAGGGTGCGCGATAAACTTGAAAATTCAGTGCAGCCAGTCTGTGTTGTTCTTTCTAAGGACAGTGCAGGTGAGGATGATCTTAGAAGGAAGGTTAAGAAGTCACTCGGACTTGATGTATGGGATAAATAAATGATTTATAAGGTGGTAGATATGGCAGTTGCTAAAAATACAGAGAAGAAAGGTTTTATCTACAGGATTGCAGGTCCTGTGGTTGTTGCGAAGGAGATTACTGCGCGCATGTATGATGTGGTGCGTGTGGGTAATGAAAAGCTTATGGGTGAGGTTATCCAGATTGATGGTGAGAAGACCATCATCCAGGTTTATGAAGATACTACAAGCATCAAGCCAGGTGAGCCGGTCATCACTACCGGGATGCCGCTGTCTGTTGAGCTTGGACCGGGACTTCTCAAGTCAATCTATGACGGGATACAGAGACCGCTTCCGGTGCTTAAGGAGAAGATGGGTGATTTTATTGAGAGGGGTGTTGATGCGCCAGGGCTTGACCAGGAGAAAAAGTGGGAGTTCAAAGCCACGGTCAAGAAGGGCGATAAGGTCATAGGGGGCACTATTCTTGGGAAGGTGCAGGAAACTACTAGTGTTTTGCACAGCATTCTTGTGCCGCCGGATGTGTCCGGAAAAATTGCTGAGATTAAGAGCGGAAGTTATACTGTTACAGATGAAATCGGGAAGCTTGATGACGGGACTGTGCTTAAGCTTGCGCATAAGTGGCCTGTAAGATACTCAAGGAAATCAAGAAGGAAGATTGTGCCTACTATTCCTTTGACTACAGGGCAGAGGATTTTTGATGCTTTGTTTCCGCTTGCAAAGGGCGGTGTCGCTGCTATTCCCGGGCCTTTCGGGGCCGGAAAGACTGTTACGCAGCAGAGTCTTGCCAAGTGGTCTGATGCAGATATTGTTGTTTATATCGGATGCGGTGAGAGGGGCAATGAGATGACCGAGGTTCTTACTGAGTTTCCGCACCTGAAAGATCCAAAGACTGGAAGGACCCTGATGGAGAGGACTGTCTTGATTGCAAATACTTCCAATATGCCTGTGGCTGCACGTGAGGCGTCTATATATACCGGCGCCACTATCGCTGAATATTACAGGGATATGGGTTATGCTGTTGCGCTGATGGCTGACAGTACCTCAAGGTGGGCTGAGGCTATGCGTGAGATTTCGTCACGGCTTGAGGAAATGCCAGGGGAGGAAGGTTATCCTGCTTATCTTTCTACTAAGCTTGCTGAGTTTTATGAGCGGGCAGGATGTGTTGTGCCGTTTGGAACAGATAAGGAAGGGTCGATTACGATTATCGGTGCGGTTTCGCCTCCTGGCGGTGATTTTTCTGAGCCGGTTACGCAGAATACGCTGCGTGTCACCAAGTGCTTCTGGGCGCTTGACGCAAAGCTTGCGCAGAGGAGGCATTTCCCGTCTATCAACTGGCTGACTTCGTACAGCCTTTATCTTGATACGCTTGACAGCTGGTTTGCAGGCAATGTTGCATCTGACTGGAGAGGGCATGTCGAGCGTTGCATGAAGATATTGCAGGAAGAAGAGAAACTGCAGGAGATTGTTCAGCTTGTGGGCAGTGATGCTCTGCCTGAAAAGGAGCAGGTTACGCTTGAGGTTGCACGGCTTATCAGGGAGTTTTTCTTGCAGCAGAATGCGTTCCATGATGTGGATATGTATTGCGAGCTTAAGAAGACTTACATGCTTTTGAAGGCGATTTTGCATTATGCGGATCTTTCCTATGCTGCGCTTGATAATGGCGTTCCGGCGAAGACGATACTTGAAGTGAAGTCGAAGAATAAGATAGTGGATGCAAAGTTTGATAAGGATTATGAGAAAGTGCTTGCGGGTGCTTCAAAGGAGATGGATAAGGAGTTTGACAAGCTGGAGTGA
>QMVA01000055.1 GCA_003660865.1 Candidatus Nanohalarchaeota archaeon
AGTGTTCAATCACATCTCTTAGAATGCTACGAATTGTGGTTTCACTGACCTTTTTCAGTGGAGGAATTAGGCTTATGGGATAACCTGTGAAAAAGAGATAGATTATATCAACTATATCTTTGTTCGGCAATTTTTTGTTGTAAAATAGTGTCCCCGCTCGCGCATTGAACCTCTTACCACAATTATTGCAAATATATTCCTGAGAACCGTTTCTCTGTTTTCCATTTTTTACAATGTGAGGACTACCACAGTGCACACATTCTCTTTTGTCCAATGGTCCAAATATATCCTTGAATAGATTCATGTTTCATCACCCTAAAACATTATGTGCTAAACCATTATTTAAAGTTTATTGGGTGATTTCATTTTTTAGAAGTAGCATCACGTCTATTTTGGTGGGGTACCGGAAACATATCATTCATGAGATTAGGCTCATCCACAGGCACCAATTTAATTTCAGGATTCTCTTGAAATGCATATTTGCTCGTTCTGTCAACGTATTTGATGTATCCCATAAAAAACCACACCATGTAGAGTAGATAATATAGATTCGCAGGGAATCTTTAAAAAACCGCCTGTTTTCATCACTATAAAGAAGTGTTATCTGGATTTTGACCAGAGATGAATTCAAAAATTAAAAAATCCGGATATGGAAAATATTTCTATGATAAGTGCTTTTTTTTTGATGACTTCAAATCCACATTTCAACTGCTAAAACATAATCATGAGCCGTTATCTGCACTGGAACAGCAACTTACACGACAAGTTAGTATCACAGAAAAAATATACATACCCCCCAAACTCGAAATTTCAGAAAAGTAAAAAAAATCGCCTGAAATTCGTTATGCTTGCAGTAAATCAGCGTTTTTTAATCTTCCCAAGTGATTTATATCCGCAGCAAGCCGCAGGGTATTTACCCACTTGGGAATAAACTGCATTTATTTACACAAAAACCCAACTCATCTGCCAAGTGCCTCCAAAATAACCCCGCAAACATCGACATTAGCATACTTCGTATCAATAGTATTAGTCAGATACAACTTAGAATAAGCCCCATTAATTCTCTCGATACCCTTCAAAAGCACGCCATGTGTAGCAGCAGCAACAACACTCTTAGCCCCCATCTTACCCAAACTCTCAGAAGCCTTGCACATAGTCCCACCAGTCTCAATCAGGTCATCCCATACAACAACAGTTTTACCCTTAACCCGCTCTTCTATGGACTCATGCCCGCTCAACTCAACATCAAAAGAATTATTCCTCTTCTTTGAAAACCCTGAAATATCAAGACGCGTCTGCGCCCCCAAGTCCGGCGCAACCATAACAGCATCCAAAATCCCATCCTTATGCATAGCATCACCAATCGCATCACGCGCCTTCACATAAACCAAAGGATACTTGCCTGTCCATTCACCCCCCTCGAAATGAGCATCCATCACATAAATCTTCGAAACATCATAATAAGAAGTAAGCATCCGCACAACAGACTCCGCCATATTGCACTCACCTGTCTCAAAAACCTTATCCTGCATACCATAAGGAAAATAAAGAAAAAACACCTCAACAGACGCCGGCTTCTTCAAAGAAGAATACTCATACTCCTTACCCACAATATGGCGCGACTCAACAGGCTTATTCAAAACCTCCAAAACACTATAAAGCTCCATAAGCCCCCCGTTCGCATCCGGCTGCCCGCAATGTAGTACAACGACACGCTCCCCGCAAAGCCTATCAACATCATTGACCTTCACATAAATCTCCCCGTCAGGAAACTCCCGCAGTCCATCCTTATTCACACCAGTAAAAGCCACATTCTGACCTTTCTTCAAAAGACTCTTCGCAACATGCTCAGCACTCTTCGTAGGAACAATATACATATATAATCACTCAATATTCGTATGCCTCTTCTTCATATCCCTCTCAGAGATACCCATCTCATGCATAATCTGCACAATAGCAGAATCAAGAAGAATCAGGCACGTATCCTCAAACAGCGTACCAAGAGGCGAATAAGGCACATGCTGCCCGCGCAGCTGGTTAACAAGATACTCCTTTTTCAGATCCTCCACATGCTCCTTAGTCCTACCATGTATAGTCACAAACACATCTGTAAGCTTCGCAACCTGTGAATTCGGATTAGAAGTCAGCGCACCAACCTTCGCACCATTCTCCTTTGCAATTTTCGCAGCCATGACAATAGACTTCGTATTGCCTGACCCCGATATCAAAAACAGGAAATCCCCTTTCTCAATAGCAGGTGTAGTAACCCCACCGACAATATAGACCTGGAAATTCAGGTTCGCAAGCCTCATCCCAAAAGCCTGCGCAATCAGTCCCGACCTGCCCATACCATACACAAAAACTCTTTTTGCGCATATCAGGTCATCCATAAGTGCCTTAACATTTTTAACATCAACCTCTTGCACCACCTTCTTAACATGATCAATAATCTCAACAGCCGCACTTTTTGCATACTTCATACACTCACCCACTTAATTTAATTATTACTAATTATTCTTCTATAATAATAAATTTATATAATAACCTGACTTACATGATCCTTCTTAACAACTCTTATAATCTTATCCACAAAACTCTCGATCTTCTCCTCATGCGATACAATAATCGTCTGACCCAGTTTAAGCTCCACAAGAACATCCCGCACCTTATCTAATTGCTCACTCGAAAACCCGTCAGTCGGCTCATCAAGAATCAAAAGACCCTTGGTCTTTATATCCTCGCACATATCATTAATGACCTTATTCAAAGCAAGCCTGTAAGCAAGAGCAATAGACGTCTTCTCACCCCCAGACAGGAAATCATACGACGTCTCATAACTATTCTGCTCAATCACTGGAGTAAAACCCGCATCAATTCTTGCCTGCAGACTATCATCATCCATCAAAATATTGAACCACTCCCTAAACAGCATATCAAAATCACGTAGCACACTCAACATGATATGCTTCTCCATAGTCTCCATCAGCGCCACAAAATATTCATTCAGCCAGTTTGTAATCTCTCTCAGCGACTCAGACTCCTTTTTTGCAAGAATCTTCTCATCAATCTCCTTATCAAGCGCCACCTTCTCATTATCAATCCCTGACAACTGCTGTTTGACCTTCTCAAACTGCGCAAGTGAAACAGTATGTTCTCCATTAAGGATGTCAACTTCCTTCTCAACTTTTACATACATATCTTCAGTATCGCACAAAGGCTCAATCTCTTTATCAAACAATTCAATTGACTTTTTAAGTGCATTAATAGATGCCTCGTATCCCCCCTGCTTTTGCTTTCTCTTAAAGATACTCTCCTTTGCGTCCTTTAAAGAAGCAAGTTCGACCTTAATCATTATCAAAACTTTCTCATTCTCAACAATCACCTCAATCTTCTGTTTCACACCCTTAAGCTCTGTTTTTAGCTCTTCAAGTGCATTGGTATGCAGGACTAATATCTTCCTGAATTTCTCGATTTTATCCTCTTCTTTCTGCCTGATGCCATCTTTATATTCACTTGACACAGTCTGCTTACATGTCGGGCATTGGGATAGTGCAAGAATATTTTTCATCGTCTCCTCACACACTCTTTTTCGCGTATTAGTCTCAGTCAGCTTCGCGCGAACATCTTTTATCCCCTCATCCAGCTCATTTTCTCTTTTCAGTAACACTTCTTTCTCAAGAATCCCCTTCTCAATTTCTGCGATATTTTTCTTGTATTCCTCTTCACTTTTCATCTGCTCAAGTTTTTTTTTAGTATCCTTTATCTCTTCATTTATATGCAAAAGCATCTTTTCTTCATTTTCAAGCCGCGTCTTTTCCACATTTTTTTCATGAATCAATGCATTCAGTTTTTTCAGTGCCTCTTGCACCCGCACTTTCTCTTCTTTTTTGCCTTCAAGATTTTCCTTTATTTTCATATAAACAGACTCTTTCTTTTTTACCTCATCGGAAAGCACTTCTCCCTGCTTCAGAAGCGCAGCCCTCTTCTCCTGCTTCAAACCCAAGTCATAAGCCATGCCGTCAAGGTGGCTCGAATTTTTCTTCAATTCGCGCACAGTTGCCTTGGCATTCTCACGGATGCGCTTATACTTATCAATATTAAATATGGCCCGTATAGTATTCAGCCTATCATCAGGCTTTTGCATCATTATCTGCTTCATCTGCTCCTGTGGCGTATACACTGTATAGCGATAAATCATCGACTTTCCTGCCTTAATATCTGCCTTCGGATAACCCAGGAGTTCAAACACCAAAGACTTCATGCCCATAGACATAAGATCCTTTCGCGTGCCATTGATAGTGATATGCCCCGCAGTCTGTGTAACAGAAGCCCCCTTCTTCTCAAGAACCCGCTTAATCTCAACCTCCCTGCCGTCAATCGTAAACTCAAGCACAACTTCGCCCCTGTTAGTTCCTGTTCTCAAAAGAGAAGACGCCGGAAGTTCATTTGCCCTTGCCCCGAACAGCGCAAAATCAATCGCAAGAAGAATCGTAGACTTACCTGAGCCGATATCCCCCTCAATCAGAAGAGCGCCGGGAGAAAAACTAATGCGCTCATCAACATAACTGCGTATATTTTTCAGATGGATAGACTTTAAAAACATAATTTCTTCTTGGCTCTGAATCATTAAGAATCTTAGCAGTCATCATCATTAGAAGCCGAGAATTCAGGCACCAAAAAAACCTAAATCTTCCCGGACATGATAATCGTAATAGCAAGCCAGAACCCAAGAAGTGCAGCAAGCAAATACCCCATAATCCCAATAGTAGATACAATAACTCCTCCCCTTAGTATCAAAAGCGACGAACCCATAATAATTGCCGCAATAATAATAGAAAACGTAATCTTATTCGACGCACTCTCAAGATGCCTGTTCGTCTGTTCAAGGCCTTTATGCTCAAATTCAAGTTTCAGCTTGCCATGTTCAAGCTTATCAAAAATATTATTAAACCTCTTTGGCGTCTTCCATATAAAATCATTAAAAGACATCAATCCCTCATGGATATTTTTCACCAGGTACTTGGGTTCCATCTGCTCTTTTAAAAGTTTTCGAAGAAACGGTCCCATATTCTTCGTAAGATTGAATCCCGGGTCCAGCTCCTGACAAATACTCTCAATCTCCCCGATAACCTTTAAAAGATACAAAAAATTATGCGGCAGCCGCACCTTATGCGCTCTCACCACTTCAAGGATATCATGAAACATCTCAGACACATGAACTTCCTTCAATTCAGTATTATAATATTCATGAAGAACCTCATGGAAATCACTCCTGAACTGCCTGATATTCGTATCATCAGACAAAACACCAATATCAATAAACGACGCAATCGTCTTTTCAGTATCCTCCTTCGCAAGCGCATAAAGCAAACTCACAATCTGCGATCGAAGACTACGGTCAATATAGCCGACCATCCCGAAATCAACAAGACAGACCACATTATCTTTCTGTATGATTATGTTGCCCGGATGCGGATCCGCATGAAAAAAGCCATCCTCAAGAATCATTTTCATATAGCTGTTATTGATCCTCCTCGCAATCGTCTTCTTTGAAGCAACTGTTGGCTTTGATGCAAGATAATCATTGAATTTTTTGCCTTCAATATATTCAAGAACCAGTACTTTTCTTGAATTATATTCCCACTCTACTTCAGGCACATAAAGAATATCCATCCCTTTAAAATTCTGGCGGAACCGTGTCGCGTTTCGTGCCTCGCGCCTATAGTTCTGTTCCCGTCTGATAGTCTTTGCAAACTCAGACACAAGAAGCTTCGGTCCGAACTGCCTCGCCTCAGGCATATAACCCTCGATAAGATTCGCAACATCATACAAAATCGAGATATCATACTCTATAACGTTCTCAATATCCGGCTTCTGCACCTTGACGATAACCTTTTTCCCATTCTTTAACTTCGCAATATGCACCTGCCCGATAGACGCAGACGCAATAGGATTCTCCTCAAAATAAGGAAAAATGGTGTGTATCTCCTTGCCGGTTTCCTCCTCTATCACATCTTTAATTGTACTATAGGCACGCTTAGGCACACAATCCTGCAGTTTTTTCAATTCCTCAGCATACTCCATAGGAATAAGATCCGGCCTTGTACTCAGGATCTGCCCGAATTTAATGAACGTAGGCCCAAGCTCTTCAAGTATCATCCTTACGCGGACCGGCGCAGGAAGTTTTGCAAGCCTGACATATTCCGGCTTCTCAAAGCGCTTTCTCAGATAAGATGCCTGCTTAACATTAAGCGCCCCGGCAACATCCTCAAAACCATACTTAACAAGAACATCAAATATCTGCCTGTACCTCTTATATGAGCGCCGAAACAACATAACTAAACCAACCTAAAAATATATCTACAAAAAATAAAAAAGGCCTTCACGGCCCAAATACCCTCTACTTCTTCTTTTTCACAACCTTCTTTGCAGATAGTTTCTTCTCAAGCTGTGCAACTTTTTTCTCAAGACGCTTCACGTCTGATTCCTTTGCGAACTTTGCAGAATTCATTGCCTTCTTTAAATCAAGGTCTATTTTCTTCTCAATATCTTTCTTAGTATCCATAGATTTCTTTATCAGGTCCTGCGTAAGTCTGCGCCCCTCAGCCTGCGTAATATTGCCTTTTTTCACAAGGTCTGCTGTTAATTTCTCTGCTTTTTCCCTTGTCAGCGATGCCACGCCAACACCAAGTAGTGCCAGTTTCCTCGCAACATCCACAACCGTATTATCCACAGACTGCACCTTCTTTTTCTTCTTTACACTCTTTGCCATAAACAATCACCTCTCCTCTAATAGATATAATATATGCATAGGTATATTGATTTCTTTTGTTTATATAGATTGCTTTATCTCTTCGCAACTTCTTCAATTTTCAGGACCTTTCTGGCACCAGTAAGCATCCTTTCACTGTATCGATCAACAGTCTCGCCTTCATCCTTTGGACTGTCAAAAGAATCCATAAGCTCAACCGTCAGTTTTTTCTCATCCTTACTCTCGATTTTTATCTTACCTGCATGCTCATTAATCAGGTCTTCCTCAATTTGGCGCATATCTCCTTTCACCTCTATGTTGATCTCTTCAAACTCCTTTGAAGACAATTTCGTAGTCGACCGTTTAAATATCAGGGCACCCTCATTCTTCACATACTCTGCAACTGAATTCATATCAATATCTGTAGGCTTACCGGACCCAAGCACACCCCGAAGTCTCAAAAGAACAATCGCATCCATAAGCATCTCGCCTTTAAGCGCATCCATAATCCTCTCTTTTGCCCTCTCTGCTCCAATCCCTTCTAAGCTCAGGTTGACTGCAATCACCTTGTGCGACTCTATTTTGACAAACCTCGATTTAATTACATTATCAAACTCGACAATAAAAAATCCGCCAGATTTATACTTTTCAAGCTCATCAAACTTCACAGGATAAAGCGCCCCCGGATAAGCGATCTTCCCATAACCTTTCTCATTTCTCTCAAACCTCTCATGAACATGACCGCCGGCATAATAATCAAAACCCTTTGGCAAAAACGATAGCTGGAGCGCGGAAATATTCTTAAGAAACGCAGGCTTATACTCCTCAATCGCAGAGTGAAACATAAATATCTTAAAGCCCTCTTCTTTTTCAGCAGATTCATAGTCCAGATTTTCATAATACTCGCGCTCAAGCGACCCTGCCCTTCCAAGAAGCCCTGTTATCTTCACACCAGTCTCTTCATCAACCGTAAACTCAAGCCGAATTTTCCCATCTTCACCCACCTGTCCGCGGCTGACATTCACAAACAGCCCCGCAGCCTCAAGAACCTTCAGCATAGTCTTCTCAGAATACGAAAAATCATGCGACCCCGGGATGATATAAATCCTGATGCCTTTATCCCTGGCCTCCTTCAGTTTCAGAACAGCGCTTTTAAGAATATCAATATCCGGCGAAGCCACATGAAACAGGTCACCTGCTATCAAAATAAAATCTACACATTCTTCCATGCATATATCAAGCGCCTCAAGAAACGCATCCAGACTGACTTTCTTCAATTCCGGCTCGCGCCATGAATCAAGATGGCAATCTGCTAAGTGCGCAAACTTAAACTTAGAGGGTTTCAGAGAATCCATGAATAGATTATTTCATTGAAATATTAAATGATTTGGGATTGCAAAATAATTTTGACCAGATAAAAGAAAGCAACAATTTACCTCCATCTTTCAGAAAAATCATTATCATTCAATAACATATGACTATCGGCTAAATTGAATAATTAACCAAATTAAATGATTTATATATACGTTTAACCTATTTCTATATATGAATATATACAAGAATAAAAATATAAATGAAAGGGTAAAACAAATAGTCGCTATAATAAATGATGTAAGACAATCAA
>QMVA01000056.1 GCA_003660865.1 Candidatus Nanohalarchaeota archaeon
AGAAGGTGTCGCAGATGTCTGCGCTTTCTTTTGCGTGGGTTGCTGTGTTTTTGCCGTCAAATGCGATGTCGTGGAATATTGCTGCGATTTCTAAAAGTTCCTCGTCTGCATCGTGGGTTTTTGTGAGGTTTTTTACGTGGTCTATTATGCGCATTACGTGGGGATAGCCGGTTATGCGGTCAGGGCCGTATTTTAGGACTGCGTATTTTTTTGCTTCTTCTATCAAGGTCGTAGGTGTATTTGGGGTGGGAATGTTAAATTCTTTTGGTGTGGGGTTGGATGTTTAGTATAAGAATGTCCGGGTGTCGGTTTTTTTTGTCAGTTCGCCTGCATAATTTGTTAACATCATTTGTTTTGCGCGCTTCTGGTCTTTGGTGTGGCCCAGTATCCAGCCAAGTTTTACGTATGCGGTTTCGGGGAGCATGTCTTCAAGGTGGATTACGCCTATGTCGTGGAGTTTGCGGCCTTCGCCGTAGACTATGGGGTTTAGGCGGCCGTAGATGGTTTGGGCTGCTGCGCATATTGTCAGTCCTGATGCTATCGCGTCTTTTAGGGTCGGGAGCCAGTTGTATTTTGATTCGTCTGTTGCCATGTGGCCCAAGCCGGTTGCTTCTATTACTATGCCTTTGTAGCCTTTTTTTACGAAGTAATTTATGATGTCGGGGTTTGCACCGGGGTAGTATTTTATTAGGGCTGTCTTTTCTTCGAATTTTGTGTCTGCTTCTACTTTTTTGTCTGTTCTTTTTTTGTGGTTTTCGTTGATTATGTCTATTTTTCCTGAGGGGTATACTTTTGCTAATGGCAGGTCGTTTATGGGGCGGAAGGTATGTCTTACGGATGTGTGCATCTTTCTTACTTTTGTGCCGCGGTTTATGAGGCAGTAGGTGTCTTGTGATTCTGCGTGGCCGCAGAGCATGACTTCTGCTATGTCACTGTGTCCTGCTGCATAGGCGGCACATGTGAGGTTGAGGACTGTGTCTGTGCTTGGGCGGTCTGTTGATTTTTGGGAGTATGTGAGGACTACGGGTTTTGAGAGGTTTTTTAGCATGAAGGATAGGGCGGCGGCGGTGTAGTGGAGGGTGTCTGTGCCGTGGGTTATTATGACGCCTGCGGATCCGCTGTTCAGAAGGTTTTTGGCTGATTCTGCCAGTTTTTGCCAGTGGGTGGCGCTCATGTTTTCAGATGCTATTAGGAAGGGTTTTTCGATCTTTTTCAGGTTGATTATCTTTTCGAGTTCGGGTGCTATGGATAGGAGCTGGCCAGGTTCCATGAGCCATTTTACGCCGCCGGTTTCATAGGATATTCTTGAGCTGATTGTGCCGCCGGTTGCGATCAGGGAGACTTCGGGGAGGTCTTTTCTGGGCTTGATGTCTATTGACGGGAAGATTTCTAGTTCTTTGCCTTGCGATATTTTTTCTATTTTTTCGGTTTTTTGCCAGTTTATGCCGAGGTTGTAGCCTGAGTCTTGTTTTAGTATTATTGTCGTTGAGCTTTTTTCTGGGCGGGGGATCAGGATGCCTTCGAAGGTTTGTTCTGGTGTTGTTATTTTGATTATGTCGCCTGGTCTGATTTTTTCTTTGTCTAGTATTGCCTGGATTTCTTTTGAGTACATGATTGTCGCCGTTTTAATTTTTTGGTGTGAATGCTTAAAAGTTTTGGTTATTTGTCCACTATGTCTATTACCTGGATCTGGATGAAGTCTGCGCCGCTTTCGAGGGTTATCTGGATTGTGTAGTTGGCGGTGGGGGTGTTGAAGATGTTGGTAACTTTTGCGCGCGCCAGTTCTGTGCCTGTTTCTTCTGCCCAATTGTAGCCAGTGCCTGAAAGGGAACTTCCGTCTATGTGGATTGTTATGTTGTCTGTGATTGTCTGTTTTTTGTCTTTGAAGTAGATGCTGTCTATCAGGTGGTCGGGGTTTATTGAGACGTGGTTGGATGATGATCCTTGTTTGGTTATGTTTACCAGCAGGTGCTCGTTTTCGAGGTAGTAGTGGGTTGAGTCATTGTAGAGGCTTGCGTTTGTGTTGGATGAGTACCAGAGGTTTCCGATTCTTCTTTTGCTTCTTGGTGAGATTACGTTGGCGTAGGTGTCGAATTCGTAGTATATGCGGTTGTTGTCGCCGTCGATGTTCAGGTGTCCTGCTTTTATGTGTGTGGGGAGGATTCTTGTGGAGCCCGGGCCTTCTGATGCTACGTTTCTTATTACCCTGTCTACGGATGTTATCATGTCTTTTGCCTGGTCTATTGCGATTGTGTCTTTCATTTCGTTGATTCTTGGGGTGGAGAGGTGGAGAACGAGGATTATTGCGGCTATGCTGATGCCGATGAAGAGGACTCCACCGATTAGTTCAGATACTGCTTTTTTTTTCATTGTATCACGAGGTTGGTTTTATGTGAGTTATTATTTGCTTTTTAGTATATATCAATTTATCTTGTAGTGTGTTAGTATTTCGTTTTTTGATTCCAGTTTCAGATGGAGGATGCTGAAGATTCTTTTTGTTGTTGTGTTGAGTGTGTTGTTTTGCATGATTGTTGGGTTGCTTTTATCTTTGTATGTGAAGTTGCAGGTGAATTGGAAGTTGCCGGGGACTGATGAAAAATGGAATGTTGTGAAGTTGGCGTTGTTTAGGTGCAGGTTGTGTTGTGTGTTGCTGGCTACTGTCAGGTTGAGGTTTTGCATTGGAGTCTTTAGGAAGTTTGCTATTGTTATGTTTAGGTTGTTTTGGTAGGGTATGCCTATTATGTAGTAGCCTGTGATGTTTGTGTTGTGCTCGTTTGCGTAGTGTTCCAGGAATTCGGTGTATATTTTCAGGTTGGTGTTGAGGTGGCTTGATGTGTAGTTTTCGCTTAAGATTATGTTTATTGCGTTTTGTGATTCTTTTTTTATGTTGTCGAACATGTTTTTGTTGCCGTAGCTTATGTCCTGGATGTCTGTTCTTTCGGATGTTATGAGTACGACTGAGGTTAGTGTTATGCTGAAGAGTAGTGCTGTTATGAGCAGCCATTGTCCTTTTCTTTTTTTCATTGCAGTGTTAGATATCTTCTGCAATGCAATCTGCGGAAATCTGGTGCAATTAGTATCTTTCCTGGTCTTTCTCTGTGCTGTTCTTGAGAAAGAAGCTTGAAAATTGTACATTTCGCATAGTGAATTTTCATGATTTTTCATGTTATCTGTTATCTCCATAGGTATATTTCGAGTACTGTGGGCTGGAATTTGTTTTCTTTTCCTGAGAGGATGTATGTTACGACGCTTACTGGTCTGTCTTTTGGGAGGGGGGATAGGAGTTCTTTGTTGTTGATTATTAGTATGTATTCTACTGTTGAATTGTTTTGTGTCTTGATTTCTATGGTGTTTTTGCCTTCTATTGTGTGCGGTGTGAGGTCTAGTTTGAGGGGCTCTTGCGAGTGTGTGCCTGCGTATGTGTAGATCTGCTGTGTATTTGCGTGTATCTGGGGGTTTGTTGCGTTTGTGAAGAGTAGTGTTATGTATGCGTCTTTCAGGTATGTGTTGTTTGCGGTGTATGTGATGTTTGCTCCTGCGTAGAGTTCTTCTGAGAATAGTGTGCCTCCTGTGGCGTTTGATGATGTGTGGCCGA
The DNA here is from genome assembly GCA_003660865.1 of Candidatus Nanohalarchaeota archaeon. Lineage (GTDB taxonomy): Archaea > EX4484-52 > EX4484-52 > EX4484-52 > B79-G9 > B79-G9. The sequence continues at coordinate 3,596 of QMVA01000056.1, forward strand.
TTGTGTAGTTTATGTTTGATGATATTGTTTTGTTGAGGGCGTTTTTAATTGCCTGGAGGTTGGGGGTGCTGTTTAGGAGGTAGGTGTCGAGGGTTCCGTTTTTGTCGAGGTTTTCGATGCTGAGCATTATGAAGTTTCTTGTTTGTGCGCTGATTTTTTGTTCGTTGGGTATGTGTGGGATTACGTAGAAGATGAATGTCAGTAGGATGATTAGGCTTACTGCGCCTTCCAGAGTTCTTATGAATCCTTTTTTGTTTGTTGTAGTATGAAATGTGTTTATTCTACTTATTTTGTTCTTGTATGGAATATGTCCCCCTTTGTGTGTTTGTGGTGACCATCCTCGAGCCCCCACCCGCCTTTTTATAGCTATGTTGTCTGTGTTGCTTTGCTGTTTTTTTGTTTTGTGCTGCTTGTCTTCACGGTCCCATTTATCTTGTTGAGGTATTGTGATTTTTGTTCTTTTCATGTTGTGTCTACTCCATCCATGTGTAGATTTTTATTATTCTCTGGCTTGTTTTGCCGTACCTGTCTATGACGGTTATTGGGTAACTTGTTACGTATACATTTTTGTTTTTCGGGGGTTCTTCGGAGACGGTTATGTAGATGTCTTTCTCGTGCAATAGTGAGACTGGGGCTGCGTCGTATCTGAGGCGGACTTTGTAGTTTCCTGTTGTTATGCCTCTTTTCGGGCCTGTTACTGTCCATGCGCATGTGAAGTCTCTGCCTGTGTTGAAGGGGATTGTTATTACTGATGCGTTGCAGGTGAGTGTGCCTTTTGTGTGGCCTGCTGAGTTGATTATTGTTGCGGTGAGATTTCCTGTTACGGGTATATTTCCTATGTTTTCTATTGTGCCGTTGATGGATAGTGTGTCTTTGGGTTCGAATTTGTTTTTGTTGAGGGCTATGTTTGTGAAGTCGACGTAGTATGAGTCGAGTATTTTTAGTTGTGGGTGTGCTGTTGTTGTGCCTGCGCAGTTTGTGTTGTTCCATGAGACTGTTATGTCTACGGAGTAGTTGTTTGTCTGTTCTCTTGAGGGGATTGATGTGTCGGAGGTAACAATGTGTGAGATGTCTTTGGTGAGGTAGCCGAGGTGGTAGTGGTCTTCGATGATGTTCCATGGACCGTAGATTGTGGGTCCATCTGTTTGGGTTATGGTGATGTTTACGCCGTTTGCGTCGCTGTCGGTGGCGGTAGTGTTTATCCAGAGCGTGGTGTGGTCCATTGTGTGGATGTTGTCGGGTATGAAGTAGGTGTCTATGTTGAATCCTATGGTTGTTGCTGCGTCTTTGTTGTATGTTGCTTCTTCATAGCATGCTTTTTGGGCGGTTACGTTTATTGGGATTGAGCAGTAGGTTTCTCCTACGGATGGTGTGCAGGAGTAGTTGTAGAGTTGTGTCGTGGGGTTGTAGTCCATGACTGCGTTTGCGGTGTTACATGTGCCACCAAGTGTTGTGTTGAGTAGGAGGAGGGCGTCTTGTATGTATTTGTTGCTGATTGTGTCGTTATATGAGCAGTAGATGTCTATTTTTCCTTCTATCTGGTCGAACCAGCAGTCTGTCGTAGTTGTTACAGGTGAGTGGTTGAAGTTCCATGAGATGTTGTATTCGTTGAGTACACAGTATGTTGCAGAGGTGTTTATGTGCATTTGTTGTGTTTCGTTTGTGCAGTCGAGGTAGAAGGAGGTGTTTGCCTGTCCGTTGCTTGTTTGTTTGTGTGATGTGTTAAGGATGGATGTTGTGTTTTTTAGGTGGAAGGTTACGTTTGCGCTGTTGACATAGCTGTTGTTTTCTGCGAAGTAGATGTGGACCTGCGGGGTGATGGTCTGGAAGGAGTAGTAGGTGCTTTCTATTGTGGTTGCGTTGTAGATTATGGTGAGGTCGTTTATTTCTGAGGTGGTTGAGTTTTGCTGGTAATTGCTTCTGTTTACTTCGTTTGTGGCGTTGATGTGGAAGTAGAGTTTTCCAAGTGTTGTGGATGCGTTTGGGTGGAAGAATGCGCAGTATTTTTTGGGTTCGGGGGTTGTGCATAGTGTTGTGTTCATCTGTGTTGTGTTGAGATGAGTTCCGTAGGGCTGGTCTGTTGTCATGTATGTTGATTTTAGAGGTGAGCCAGTGGTGTTTATTGTGCATGATATTTCGATGGTTGTGGATGTTTTTGTGTCGTTGTCTATGAGCGCGGGGGTTGCTTTGCAGTTTGTGATTGCCGGGATGGTTGTGTCGATTCTTATGAGGGTTGTGTTTTTTACGGTTTCATGGTTGCCGGCTGTGTCGTTTGATGAGTATCTTATGTATCCTGTGCATATTTGGCCTTGTGGGCATGTGAATTCTGGGGTGGTGCCGATAGTGTCGGGGGTGCAGTCGTTTGTTTCGTTGTCTATGCAGTATATTGTGGTGTTGCAGCCGGAGCCTGTGTCTGCGCATGATAAGAGGACTGTGTGGTTGTCGGGTTTCCAGTCGCCTGTTGCGTTGTCTGTTGTTGTGGGGGGGATTGTGTCTATTTTGAAGAGGATTGTTTCTGAGGTCTGTGTGTTGTTTGCGTTGTCGATGCAGGTTATGTTTACGTAGTGGTTTTGTTCTGCGAGGCTTGTCATTGTTGTTGTGTTCTGCGTGTTTTTTGGAATGTAGCCTATGTGTTCGTTGATGTTGTCGAGTGTCCTGTTGCATTCTATGAGTGTGTCTATGTTGTCGTTTGTGTGGAATGTGAGGTTGAGGGTGGATGTGTTGTACCATGTGTTGTTTGCGGGGTATATGAGGGTTACGGTTGGGGGGGTTGTGTCTATTGTTATTGTTATTGTTTCGGTTTGGTTTAGGTTGCCTGCGAGGTCCTGTGCGTAGGCAGTGTATTCGTGGGTGCCGTCTTGTAGGTTGGTGAAGTTGTGGTAGAGTCTGTATAATCCTGCTTTGTAGGATGCGTTGATTTCTTCGGGGCTGAGAGCGCGGTTCCAGATGCGGACTTCGTCGATTGTGCCGTTGAAATTATTGCCTATTTTTAAGTTGTCTTGAATTGTATTGATGGGGGATGATAATGCTTTATTATTTCTTAAGATACCGTCAATGTATAACATCTGTCTGGAACCATTATAACTCAAAGCTATATGATGCCATTGCTTGTCTATGCTTGCGGAGACAGTTTGATTGTTGATGAAACCGTAGAGTGTTCCACTTCTTATCTCTAAAGCATATGTGTCTTCACTCTTAGATACAAGGTCAAATTTTAAGTATGATTCATTATTGGGGTCGTGTGCTCCGGTGAAGTCGTAGTGGATATAGTCCCATTCTGACTCAGACGTATCTGATGTGTATGCAGAGCTACCAAATTGGATAGCGTTTGCACCGTATGTTCTTTCAATAGAATCACTTAAAATTGGTGTTGGATTTTCATTTAAATAAATGTTAACATTCCCGTTTTGATATGTTATCCTGTAAGACTGAAATTCAGAATTATTTACATTATACCATAATGCAGTAGAGTCCATCAGACCTACTGTGTCTGTTGTAAAGCAAATTATTGCCCAGTTTACAGCGTCAACCAAATAGAAGCCTGTTGGGCAAGAGCCACTTGCGCTGTTTACTTTGATTCTTGTTAAAATTGTCGCGCCAACAGAACGGTTCATACCCCATGGCAGATGGTAATAATCACGGTATTCGTCTGTTTTTGTATCTACTATTGTAAGGATGCCCTCACTCATGGTTGCAGGTTCTGAACCTCTTTTTGACCATGGCGGACTGGCATCTCCCGGCAGTTCGTTTGCATTGTATTTGACAGTGTATCCTTCTCCGAGTTGTGTGCTGAATATCTCATTGGGTTTTATCCATGCCTCGATTGTGATGGCGTTGATAATATTCAGGCTGCTGTCGTTACCGCAATTGAGATAATCATCGTGTCCGTCAAATAGCAGGGCATTTGCGAATTTGCCTGATGCTGTGTTGTTTGGGCAATTGCCTCCTGAGCAGGTTGCGTTGTTGGCGTAGGTGCTCCAGTCGCGGAAGAAGGTTACGTTTTCGTCGGGTTCATGGTTGAAGCGCCACCAGCCGATTAGGCTTTGGTTCCAGTCTACGAAGGCGGTTGCGTCGGAGGTGTCGTAGACTGTGGTGTTGATGTATGTATGGTTTTTGCTGATGGTTGCGCCATCTTGTTTTGTGGGTGGAGTGAATCGGATTTTCGGGTTTATGGTGTCATATGTGAAGTATAGTTGTGTGCTGGCTGTGTTGTTTAGAGTGTCGTTGCATTGGATTGTGATGTGGTGGTGGTTGTTTGTCAGCATGGTGGTGTTTTGGAAGCTGTACGGGCTGGTTGTTGTCTTTGTGGTGTATGTTGTTGAGTTTGTCCAGATGGTGTCGATGGCTGTGTTGTCAGTGCAGGTGCCGTTGAGCGTGGGTAGGTAGTTTAGGTATGTGTTGTTTTTTGGGAATGTGTGGGTTATTGTCGGTTTTGTGTTGTCTATTGTCACGGTTCCGGTGGGATTGAAGTAACTGCTGTCGTCGTACGAGTCTGTTGCGTTGCATCTTATGTCCACTCCTGTTGTTGATGGGTATGCTGATATGTCCCATTCATACAGTCCGTCTGGGTCTGAT
>QMVA01000057.1 GCA_003660865.1 Candidatus Nanohalarchaeota archaeon
AGCCAAAAACCAAGAGACCTTAATCTATCCGGGGAAATCGAAGATTTCCTGGATCCTAAAAATCGCAGATTTTTAAGGATATGGTGAAGACATTTGTCCAAATAGTTATGTCTTCAACTATAAACAGTAACATACAGGAATAGACAAGCAAAATTTAAATAATGACATTATTCCAAAGAATATACTAAATTCCAAAACAAGAAATTGGACACAGCCAAAAAGTTCGCATCGCGGAATGTATGCTGTGGATAATTTCCAATGCTGTTTGTGAATAGGTATACTTTGTCACCCATTAATAATACCAATGAATATTTATTTGATGCCTGTGATATATGTTCTATGGAATCTATGAAATCTGTTGTTGTCGGTGATGAGTTTTTTGTTGCAGGGTTCCTTTACGGAGGGTTTGGCAAGGGGGTTGTGGTGCGGGACAGAAAAGATGTCAAAGGGAAGATGGATAAGATCATTGATGAAGGCGATGTTGGGTTGATTGTTGTTTCAAAGGTGCTGGTTGCAGATGAGATGCAGTATATTAATAAGATTAAGTGTGACGCCTCCAAGCCGCTTGTTGTTGAGGTCGGGGCGCTTAAATAGTGAATAGTATATGGGTGTTACATTGAATGCAAAAAGCAAACAGATTCGCGGGAAGATTATGAAGGTTGCTGGGCCAGTTGTTGTTGCCAAGGAGATGGCTGGGGCAAAGATGTATAATATGGTTGAGGTATCGGATGAGAGGCTGATCGGGGAGGTTATTGAGCTTAAGGGCGATAAGGCAGTCATACAGGTGTATGAGGAGACTTCCGGGCTTAAGCCGGGGGATGTTGTTGTGAGTACAGGCAGGGCGCTTTCTGTGGAGCTTGGGCCGGGGATTATCGGGTCTATCTATGACGGGATACAGAGGCCGCTTGAGCTTATCAGGAAGAATAGCGGGATATTTATCAGGAGAGGAGAGAGGCCGGATGCTATTGATAAGAAGAGGAAGTGGGATTTTTCCGGGTGTGTCAGGAAGGGAGATAAAGTACATGCAGGGTCGGTTGTCGGTACGGTCAGGGAGAGCGAGGCTATTGAGAATCGGATTATGGTTCCTGCGGATGTCGGCAGCGGGGTTGTGCGCAGGATTGAGGATGGGAAATTTTGTGTTGATGATGTGATCTGTGAGATTGAGTCTTCGGGCGGTGCTAAGAAGAGCATTACGATGTGCCATGTGTGGCCTGTGAGGGAGAAGAGAGGTTATGCTAAGAAGTTTGCGCCAAGGGAGCCGCTGGTTACAGGACAGAGGGTTATTGATATGTTTTATCCTGTTGCCAAGGGCGGCACTGCGGCAATTCCCGGGCCGTTCGGGGCGGGGAAGACTGTTACTTTGCACCAGATTGCGAAGTGGGCTGATGCGGATATTATTGTCTATGTGGGGTGCGGGGAGAGGGGCAATGAGATGACTAATGTGCTTGAGGAGCTGCCTAAGCTTGTTGATAAGAATACGGGCAAGCCGCTTATGGAGAGGACTATATTGATTGCGAATACGTCGAATATGCCGGTGGCTGCACGTGAGGCGTCGATTTATACGGGTGTGACGATTGCGGAGTATTACAGGGATATGGGATATTGTGTTGCACTTATTGCGGACAGTACGTCGCGGTGGGCGGAGGCTATGCGGGAGATTTCGTCGCGGTTAGAGGAGATGCCGGGGGAGGAGGGGTATCCTGCTTATCTTTCGTCGAGGCTTTCTGAATTTTACGAGAGGAGCGGGCTTGTTGAGACTTTGAGTGGGAAGATGGGGTCTGTGTCTATTATCGGGGCTGTGTCGCCGCAGGGAGGGGATTTTTCTGAGCCTGTGACGCAGTGTACTGTTCGTGTTACAAAGTGTTTCTGGGCGCTTGATTCCAAGCTTGCGGATATGCGACATTTCCCGGCTGTGAACTGGAATAAGTCTTATAGCCTGTATGCACGGGTGCTTTCGGATTGGTATAAGGAGAGGCTTTCTGATGACTGGAGCCATGCGCGAGCTGAGCTTGTCAAGATTCTTAAGAAGGAGTCGGAGCTTGCGGAGGTTGTGCAGCTTGTGGGGATGGATGCGCTGCCTTACTCTGACCAGTTGACGATGCTTACGGCGAAGATCATAAGGGAGGATTTTTTGCAGCAGGATGTGTTCCATAAGAATGATACTTATTGCAGTGTTGATAAACAGATGAAGATGATGAATGTGATTCTGAAGTTCTATGAGGCGGGTAATGGGGTTCCGGGGGATATCAAAAAGATAAGGGAGATGAATTGCACGAGGAGGATTGCGCTTTTTAGGTATGCGGATGAGAAAAAGGGGGATACTGAGTATAAGGGTATTGTCAAGGGGATTGATGATGAGTTTTCGAAGATTGGAAGGTGAATCGGTAGATGATTAAGGAATATCATAATGTGAGGTCTGTTGAGGGGCCGCTTTTGTTTGTGGAAGGGGTGTATGATGTAGGGTATGGGGAGATTGTCGAGGTTGAGACTTCCGAGGGGGTTCTCAAAAGGGGCAAAATTCTTGAGATTTCTGAGAATCTTGCATGCGTGCAGATTTTTGAGTCTACTATGGGACTTGATACTCTTGGTACTAAGGTGCGGTTTTTTGGTGAGACTTTTAAGGTTCCGCTTGCACGCGATATGGTGGGAAGGGTGTTTGACGGGGCAGGGAGGCCGCTAAGTGGTCCGAGGGTGGTTGCTGAGGTGAAGGAGGATGTCAACGGAATGTCGCTGAACCCGGCGGCACGGGAGTCTCCCGGGGATTTTATACAGACGGGTATTTCTGCTATTGACGGGATGAATTCGCTTGTGATGGGTCAGAAGCTTCCGATCTTTAGCGGGGCAGGGTTGCCGCATAATGATATTGCGGCGCAGATTGCAAGGCAGGCGTGCGTGAGGGGAAAGGGCAATGAGAAGGTGCGGTTCTGTGTTGTGTTTTGCGCGATGGGTATCACTTTTGAGGAGGCGGATTTTTTCAGGAGGGATTTTGAGGAGAGCGGCGCTATTGAGAATGCGGTTATGTTTCTGAATCTTTGCGACAGTCCTGCGATCGAGAGACTGATTACGCCGAGGGTGGCGCTTACGTGTGCTGAGTTTCTTGCGTATAAGCATGATTATCATGTGCTTGTAATCATGACTGATATGACGAATTATTGCGAGGCTTTACGGGAGGTGAGCGCGTCGAGGAATGAGGTGCCGGGACGGCGGGGGTACCCAGGATATATGTATACGGATCTTGCGTCTATTTATGAGAGGGCAGGCAGGGTTAAGGGTTCGAAGGGGACTATTACGCAGATACCGATTCTTACTATGCCTAATGATGATATTACGCACCCGGTTGCGGATCTTACGGGGTATATCACTGAGGGGCAGATTGTTTTGAACAGGAGGATGCACCAGGCAGGGATTTCGCCGCCTATTAATGTGCTCCCGTCGCTTTCGAGGCTGATGAGCAATGGCATCGGGGAGGGTAAGACGCGGGAGGATCATCGTAATGTGAGTAACCAGCTTTATAGTGCTTATGCGCAAGGGCGGGAGGTGCGTGAGATTGTTTCTGTGATTGGTGAGGAGAGTTTGAGTGAGGTTGATTATAAGAATCTTGAGTTTGCACAGATGTTTGAGAAGAAGTTTTTGTGCCAGGAGTTTTATGATAACAGGAGTGTTGAGGATACGCTTGGTATCGGATGGGAGTTGTTTTCGATTTTGCCGCACACTGAGCTTAAGAGGCTGGCACCGGAGTTTATTGAGAAGTATGGGCGCAGAGATAAGGAGAAGGATGATGGCGGGGGAAAGAATGAGTGACGCTGATGTGTGCCCGACGAGGATGGAGCTTTTGAATGTGGATGCGAAGCTTGCGCTCTCGAGGCGGGGGTGTGATATGCTTAAGAAGAAGAGGAATACGCTGATCCGTGAGTATGGGACGGCCAAACAGGAGCTGGATGCGTTCAGGGGAGAGGTTGATGACTGTCTTTTGGATTGTTTCAGGGGTGCGAAGCTTGTGGAGATGGAGATGGGAGGAGTATCTTACAGGAATATTGCTTATAATAAGTCAAGGAGGATTGTTGTGGGCATGGAGTATGAGAAGGTGGTTGGGGTGAAGGTGCCTGTGGTTAGCGCTGAGTTGAGTGATGATGTGGGACAGGGTTATAGTTTTTGCGGGACGCCGGCTGCGCTTGACGGGGTGGTGGATGATTTTCGCAAGGCAGGGATTATGGTTGTTAAGCTTGCGGCGCTTGATAAGAAGGTGCATGTGCTGATGGATGAGATAAAGAGGACGAGGAGGAAAGTGAATGCGCTTGAGAAGGTGAAGATTAAGAATCTGGAGGGTGCGCATAAGTATATCAGGGGTTATCTTGATGAGAGGGAGAGGGAGGATTATTCGCGGCTGAAGCATATTAAGGAGGTTGTCCTGGGAGGGAATGAGTTTGAGGATAAGAGTAAAGTGAATTAATCGGGATGGTGATAATATGTCGTATCTTAAGCATTTTCTGGGGGCGCATGAGGAGGAGCGAAGGAGGCATTTAAAGGATTATAATTATGAGATTGCGGAGAGGCTTAGGATTGTTTATCTTTATTGCAAAAAGGAGGTTGCGCTTGAGGATAATACTAATATGATTGTTGATGTAAAGACTGTCAGGATCCCGAAGAATACTGTTGTTGTACTGTGCCCGTATATGAGGTCTGATATTGGCGCTGTTGTGGGGGTGGGAGAGGATATAAATCTGCCGATTTCGAGTGAGAGGGCGATTGATAATGTGCTTTTTTGTGTGTCATGTGACGGTGTTTTCAAGAGAGGGGATCTGATGGGCGCAATCATGCTGATTCCGGTGGATGAGGTGAACGGGGGATGAGGAGATGGTTTTCACGGTTGAGTCCTGATGCGCAGGCGAAGATTTTTTTGGGGGTTACTGCGATGCATATTCTTGTTAATGTGTTTGTTTTTGTGGGGCTTGCAGTTGTTGTTTTCAGGGTGTTTATGGTTTGAGGATGTGTGTGGATTTGAGAAAGGAGTTGGTAATGCCCAGTGTAATTATAGGGGTCTTGTTACTGGGTATATTGTTTGTTTTTTTGCGGCATGATTTTCTATTGGATACTTTTGGCGAGTGTTATGAACATAATGGTGCTTGTTGTCTTAAACTTGGAGTGGGATATTTTGGCAAGTGTACGCATGTGAGTATGGTATGCGCTGATAAAGATGAAATGCCTGTTTTCAAAGGGTGTGATGGCCAATGCAGGCATATCATTGAATGTGTCAGAGGAGTAAATGAGGTATCTATGTTTGGGGATGATAGTGAGATCAATAAATCATGTTCTGTTGATTCTGATTGTAAGTTACCTTATTCTTATGCTGTCAGGTCTAGCTGCCCATATGAAATGAGGTGCGTGGATTCTAAGTGTGGAGTAATTTGCCCGTGGGATTTAAATTGAGAAGAAGAATCTAGAATTTGGGGTGATTAAGTCTCACAAAATGTCGTGATTTTTCCGGCGGCATGTTGCAGTTTTATGTTTGCGGATATGTGGTGGAATACAAGGCGCATTTGAATTATCTCTATATTTTTTTCTTTTTTTATAGAATTATAGACTTATTTTTATGTTTATGGATAGAATAATAGACTTATTTTTATGATAGAGTATGAAATTATAGAGTTAATTTTAAATAATTAGAAAATATATAGAGTAATTGTGTTAACATGGCTGGAAAAATTTATGAGAGAAAACTTGATGAGAAAATAAAGAAGTTTGTGAAAAGAAAGGAAATTGTAGGTATCAGAGGAGCGCGCCAGACAGGCAAGACTACACTTCTCAAAATAATCGCAAACAGCATACCGGATGAATATGATAAAGTATTTGTTAATATGGATATGGTAGAATATAGAAGGGCATTGGAAGAGAGTCCCATGGATTTTGTCAAAAGATTCAGGACGCCGGATAAGAAATTGTACCTGTTTCTTGATGAAGTGCAGAGAGTTAAGGACGGAGGAGAAAAATTAAAGATAATTTTTGATGAATTCCCTGATGTAAAAATGTTTATCAGTGGCTCATCAAGTCTTGAATTAAAGGCTAATATTCTTGGATTTCTTGTAGGCAGACTCTTTCTTTATGAACTTTATACATTTGATTTTGAAGAGTTTTTGTCTACAAGAGATAAAGGGCTTGTAAGGTTGTTTGCTGAAAAACATCTTAGTTTCAAAAATTTTCTTGAAGATGAGGGAGATATTGATTCGCCTGCTTTTACGAGTGAATTTTTGAGTCTGTGGAAAGAGTATGTGATTTTTGGAGGATATCCTGAGGTTGTCAAGGCGCCTGATTATGAGGAAAAGATTGCGGTTCTGAAAAATATATTTAATCTGTATCTTGAGAAAGATATTATTGCTTTTTTTGGAATTGAGGATACATCAAATTTTGAAAAACTGTTAAAAGTGCTTGCATTCAATATCTCAAGTTTAATGTCCGGTTATTCAATTGCATCTGATTTAGGCATACCATATAAAAAAGTAGAAGTATTCCTGACAATACTTGAGCATACGTATTCTATTCACCTTCTGAAGCCGTTTCATCGTAATCTTGTTACTGAGTTGAAAAAATCGTCAAAAATTTATTTTCTGGATACAGGTCTTAGAAATATGGCAATAGATAATTTTACGGCATTTGGAAGAAGGAGCGATCAAGGAGAGCTAATGGAAAATTTTGTTTTGAGAGAGCTTGTAAGTGGTTTTGGCGAGTGGAAATTAAATTACTGGAGAACGGCAGGAAAGGCAGAGATGGATTTTGTTTTGAGGAAAGGCAATAAAATTATCCCTATTGAGGTTAAACTTGGTGGAGAAAAGCTTGGAAAGAGTTTTTACAGTTTTCTTGAGGCTTATGAGCCTAAAAAAGCAGTTGTTGCAAGTCTTGATAAATTTAAGAAGGAGAAAATCGGCAAAACAATGGTTTATTGGGTGCCTGTGTTTTATTTGTAAGTGGACTGAATTTTGATGAGTTTACGATATCGGCAGGATACGTATGCAAGAACTATATAAAGACACTTGAAACAACTGAATCTATGAATGAATATATTCAAATGCTGGAACTTGAACTTAAATCAAGGGGATTCAGCGGAAAGACAGTGAAGTCTTATGTGTTCCATGTGTCGTGTTTTTTGAATCACGCGGGAACAGAATCATCAAAGGAGGATATCCAGAGATATTTTGTAGGGTTGTCTGAACGATTGGATCGGAGGACTGTGAATCTGAGGATTAGTGCAGTAAAATTCTTTTATCGGCAGGTTCTTTTGAAGGATTTTGATATAAAATATATGAAGAGGCCGAAAAGGATTCCTGGGGTCCTTACAAAGGAGGAGACAGTTGCAATTTTAAACCAAATAACCAACCCAAAACACACGCTTTTGATTGAGACGATTTACGGTTGTGGTCTTCGGGTGTCAGAGGCAGTCTGCTGAAAAAGGCAGATTTAAGGTTTGATGAAGGCCTGATTAAGATAAAACAGTCAAAAGGCAGGAAAGACCGCTTTGTTATGCTGCCGAAATTGCTTTATTCAAGACTAAAGGCGTATATTGAGATCCGTGCAGATGAAAACCCCTATGTGTTTGATTCTAACAGAGGGAGTCATTTGACTGTGAAATCTGTCCAGTTCATAGTGCAAAATGCAGCGAAAAAAACAAAGATTCCAAAACAAATTCATGTTCACACACTGCGGCACAGCTATGCAACGCATTTGTTAGAGCAAGGCACGGACTTAAGGATCATACAACGGCTGCTTGGGCATTCGTCAGTTAGGACAACAGAAATTTACACCCATATTTCAAACCAACTAATAAAAAATGTTGTCAGCCCGCTAGACTGTTTGAATTCAACACAAAATTATAGGGAACCATCCAGAAACACAAACCACTCTAAAATTTCGCATAACACACAGAGGGATGCAAGTTTTACGAACAAAACTTCGTAAAACTTAACTTCGCCACTTCTACATAGCTCACGCTAATTTTGTCAGTAATGTCATTTGACAGTTGGTGTTTACCACCGCAATTTTAGTGATTTATCCTCATAAATTCTGGTAAAATCCTCC